>DASZJD010000086.1 GCA_035948415.1 Acidimicrobiia bacterium
CACCAGCGCGCCCACCGCGGCGTGGGCGTCCCGGAACGGGACGCCCTTTGCGACGAGGTGCTCCGCCAGGTCGGTCGCCGCGGCCTCCGGATCGTCGGCGGCCACGCGCATCCGCTCGGCGTCGAACGTGAGGGTCGTCACCAGTCCGCGGAGGGCCCGGAGCGCGAGCTCGCAGGTGTCCAGCGCGTCGAAGAGGGGCGGCTTGTCCTCCTGCAGATCTCGGTTGTAGGCGAGGGGCAGGCCCTTGAGCGTGGCGAGCAGCCCGGTCAGGTCGCCGATCACGCGTCCGGCCTTGCCCCGGACGAGCTCGGCGACGTCCGGGTTCTTCTTCTGGGGGAGCATCGAGGAGCCGGTCGCGTACTCGTCGGCGAGGTGGGCGAAGCCGAACTCGGTGCCACACCAGAGGACGAGCTCTTCACCGAGGCGCGAGAGGTGCACCATCGTCAGGCTGCAGACGAACAGGGCCTCGGCCGCGAAGTCGCGGTCGGAGACGGCGTCGATCGAGTTCTCGAACCGGCGCGGGAACCCGAGCTCTCGCGCCGCCGCGTCGGGGTCGAGGGGCAGGCTGGATCCCGCCAGGGCGCCCGCTCCGAGGGGCGACACCGCGGTCCGGTCCAGCGCGTCGCGCCACCGATCGACGTCGCGGGCGAGGGCCCAGAAATGGGCCAGGAGGTGGTGGGCGAGCAAGACCGGCTGGGCCCGCTGCAGGTGGGTGTAGCCGGGCAGGTACAGGTCTCCGGCCTCGGTGGCGCGGTCGGCGAGCGTCGTCTGCAGGTCGTGGATCGCGCGAGCAGCGCCCCTCCCCGCCCGGAGGAGGTAGAGGCGCAGGTCGGTGGCGACCTGGTCGTTGCGGCTGCGGCCGGTGTGGAGCTTGGCGCCGGTGCTACCGGCGAGCTCGGTGACGCGCCGCTCCACCGCGGTGTGGATGTCCTCGTCGCTGGCGGCGAACGCGAACGTGCCGTCGGTCAGCTCGGCCTCGACCGCGTCGAGGGCCGCGAGGATCGCCGCGACCTCCTCGGGGGTGAGGATCCCGGTCGCCCCGAGCATCCGCACGTGGGCGCGGGAGCCGGCGACGTCCTCGGGCGCGAGCCGGCGGTCCACCGAGAGGCTCTCGGTGAAGGCGACGAGCTCGTCCGCCGGCGGCTGGTCGAGCCGGCCGTGCCACAGCGGTCGGGCGGGATCGGGCTCGCTCACCGGCCCGCCTTCGGCGGGCCGTGGCGCCGGGCCACGGTCTCGAGGCCGAGGCCCCAGAGGCGGACGAACCCGGCCGCGTCCTGGTGCCGGAACCGGTCGGCGGCGTCGTAGGTGGCCAGCTCGTAGTCGTAGAGCCCGTGCGGCGAGCGTCGGCCGGCCACGAAGCAGCGGCCGGGCTCGAGGCGGAGGCGCACCTCGCCGGTCACCGGGGCCTGGCTGGCGGCGACGAAGGCGTCGAGCGCCGCCCGGAGCGGCGAGAACCACAAGCCGTCGTACACGAGCTCGGCGTACCGAGGCTCCAGCCGGGCCTTCTCCCGGAGCAGGTCGCGCTCGAGCGTGATCGACTCCAGGTCGGCGTGGGCGAGGATCAGGGCCAGCGAGCCGGGGCACTCGTAGACCTCGCGGCTCTTGATGCCGACGCGCCGGTTCTCGACCATGTCGAGGCGGCACCAGCCGTAGCGTCCGACCGCCTCGCTGACCGACTCGACGAGCTCGTGAAGCGGGAGGGCGGTGCCGTCGAGCGCGACCGGCACGCCGGCCTCGAACGACAGGACGAGCTCCCAGGGGTCGCGGGGGGCCGCGGCGGGGTCGGTCGTCAGCGCGTACGGCTCGGTCGGGGGGGTCGCCCACGGGTCCTCGAGCGCGCCGCACTCGATGGCGCGGCCCCAGAGGTTCTCGTCGATCGAGTACGGGTTGTCGTGGCGGACCTTCACCGGGATGCCGTGGCGGGCCGCGTACCCGATCGCGTCCTCGCGCGTCAGGCCCCAGTCGCGCACCGGCGCGAGCACGTCGAGGTCCGGGGCCAGGGCCCGGACCGACACCTCGAAGCGGACCTGGTCGTTGCCTTTGCCGGTGCACCCGTGGGCGACGGCGTCGGCGCCGTGCGCGCGCGCCGACTCGACGAGGTGGCGGGCGATGACGGGGCGCGAGAGCGCCGACGAGAGCGGGTACTTGCCCTCGTAGAGGGCGTTCGCCTGCAGCGCCGGCAGGCAGTAGTCGTCGGCGAACTCGGCGCGCGCGTCGACCACCTCGGCCTCGACGGCGCCGGCGGCGCGGGCGCGCGCCCGGATGGTGTCCCAGCTGTCGTCCGCCCGCTGCCCGACGTCGACGGCGAGCGCGATCACGTCGCAGTCCCACTCGGCGCGCATCCAGTGGACGGCGACCGACGTGTCGAGCCCGCCGGAGTAGGCGAGGACGACCCGCCGACGACCCCGCGCGCTCATCGCACCGCCTCCATCGTCGCTACAGCCCGGCCAGGGCGGCGAGCTGCGCGGCGACCCGGGCGCCGCCGGCCTGCTCCGAGCACACGAGGATGAGGGTGTCGTCGCCGGCGACGTTCCCGAGGACGTCCGGGAGCCCAGCCCGGTCGAGGGCCGACCCGATGACGTGGGCCGACCCCGGCGGCGTGCGCAGCACCACGAGGTTGCCGCTGTGCGCGACCTCGACCACGAAGTCGCCCATCACGCGCCGGAGGTGGTCGTCGGGCGCGGCCGCCTCCCGGGCGTGCTCCGGGAGGGCGTACGCCATCGTCCCGCCGGGGATGCGGACCTTCACCGCTCCGAGCTCCTCGAGGTCGCGGCTCACCGTGGCCTGGGTGGCGACGATCCCGTCGGCGGCGAGGAGCTCGACGATCTGGGCCTGGCTCGAGATCGGCTGCTCCTCGAGCAGCCGAGCCACGCGGTGCTGGCGCTGCGGCTTCCCGAGCGTGGCCACTCACGCACCTCCCAGCTCGGCGAGCAGCGCCCGGGTGGCGTGCATCCGGTTGGCCGCCTGCAGCCAGACCGCCGACTGGGGGCCGTCGATCACGTCCGCGGTCACCTCCTCGCCCCGGTGGGCGGGCAGGCAGTGCAGGAATCGGGCGCCGGCGCCGGCGGCGGCCATGAGGGCCCGGTCGACGGTGTAGCCCGCGAACGCGGCCCGACGGCGCTCCTGCTCCTCCTCCTGGCCCATCGAGGTCCAGACGTCGGTGTAAATGGCGTCGACGTCGCGCACGGCCTCGTACGGGTCGGCCGTGAGCTCGACGGCACCGCCGAGGTTGCGGGCCCGCTCCACGACGTCGTCGTCGAGCGCGTATCCCGGCGGCGACGCGATAGTGAGCTCGAGCCCGCAGAGCGCCGCCGCGAAGGCGAGCGACGCGGCGACGTTGTTGCCGTCACCGACGTAGGCGACCCGCCGGCCGTCGAGGGTGCCGAACAGCTCTCGGAGCGTCAACAGGTCGGCGAGGGCCTGGCACGGGTGGGCCCGGTCGGACAGGAGGTTGACGACGGGGACGTCGATCGCCGCCGCCATCGCCTCGAGGGTCTCGTGGTCGAAGACCCGGGCGCAGAGGATCGCGCAGTAGGCGGCGAGGGTCCGCGCCACGTCCTCGACCGTCTCCCGGGTCCCGATCCCGACCTCCTCGGCGCGCAGGTAGACGGGATGAGCGCCGAGGGTCGCGGCCGCCATCTCGGTCGACGCGCGCGTGCGGGCCGACGGCTTCTCGAACACCATCGCCACGCCCCGGCCGGCGAGGAGCGGCGGCACGCCGTCGGCGGCGTGCTTCCACGACTCGGCGCGAGCGAGCAGCGCCTCGAGCGCGGGAGGGTCGAGGTCGTCGACCTCGAGGAAGTCGCGGGCGCGCGTCACGCCGGCCTCGACGCGTCGAGGACGTCGTGGAGGACGGCGACCGCCTCGTCGAGCTCGGCGTCGGTGACGAGCAGCGACGGCGCGAACCGCAGCGCGCTCGGGGTGACGGCGTTCACGACCAGGCCGTGGTCCAGGCAGGCCCGGGCGACCGCGGAGGCGTCGAGCCCGGCGGCGAGCTCCGCCGCCAGCAGGAGGCCGACCCCGCGGACGGTGGCCACGCCGGGCAGCGCCGCCAGCGCGGCGGCGAGCCGCTCCCCCGCCCGGGCGGCGCGAGCCGGGACGTCCTCGGCCTCCATGACGTCGAGGACGGCGAGCGCGGCGCTCGCGGCGAGGGGCTGGCCCCCGAAGGTGCTGGCGTGCTCACCCGGCCCGAGGGCGGTGCCGGCCTCGCCGCGGGCCCAGCAGGCGCCGATCGGGACCCCGTTCCCGAGGGCCTTGGCCAGGGTGACGACGTCGGGACGCACGCCGGGGGCGTGCTGGAAGCCGAACCAGCGGCCGGTGCGGCCGACGCCGGTCTGGACCTCGTCGAGCATCAGCAGGGCCTCGCGCTCGTCGCAGAGCGACCGCACGGCCGCCAGGTAGCCGGGTGGCGCCGGCTGCACGCCCCCCTCCCCCTGGACCGGCTCGAGGAGCACGGCGCAGACGCGCTCGTCGAGCGCGGCGGCGAGGGCGTCGACGTCGCCGAACGCGACGTGGCGGAACCCCGGCGGGAGCGGCTGGAAGGGCTCGTGCTTCTGCGGCTGGCCCGTCGCCGCCAGGGTGGTGAGGGTCCGGCCGTGGAACGAGCCGTAGGCGCTGACGATGTGGTAGCGCTCGGGCCCGCCGTGGCGCTGCCCGTGGCGACGGGCGAGCTTGATCGCGCACTCGTTGGCCTCGGCGCCCGAGTTGGCGAAGAAGACGCGACCGTCGCCACCGAGGAGCGAATCGAGGCGCGCGGCCAAGCGGGGCTGGACGTCGTTGAGGTAGAGGTTCGACACGTGGACCAGGGTGCGGGCCTGCTCGGCGACCGCGGCCGCGACCGCAGGGTGCGCGTGGCCGAGCGACGTGGTCGCCAGGCCGGAGAGGAAGTCGAGGTACCGCCGGCCGTCGGTGTCGAAGAGGACGCTGCCCTCGCCGCGGACGAACGCCACGGGCAGGCGTGCGTACGTGGGCATCACGTGGTCGGCGTCGAGCGCCTGCAGCTCCTCGAGCGAGCGGGTCGTCGTGCTCATGGGTGCACCATCGTGCCGATCCCCTCCCGGGTGAAGAACTCGAGCAGCAGCGCGTGCGGAAGACGCCCGTCGAGGACGTGGGCGCGGCGGACGCCGCCGCGGACGGCGTCGATGCAGGACCGGACCTTCGGGAGCATGCCGTCCCCGACCGTGCCCGCGTCGAGCAGGCCCTCGAGGCCGGCCACGTCGATGCGTGACACGAGCGACTGGGGGTCGCGCGTGTCCCGGAAGATGCCGGCCACGTCGGTGAGGTAGACGAGCTTCTCGGCCCCGAGCGCCTCGGCGATCGCGGCCGCGACGGCGTCGGCGTTGACGTTGTGGGCCTGCCCCTCGTCGTCCACGCCCACCGTCGCCACGACCGGGATCAGCTCCTCCCGCAGGACGCGCTGGAGGATGGCGGGCTCGATCCGGCGCACGTCGCCGACGAAGCCCAGGCGGATGTCGCGCTGGTCGACGGTGATCAGCCCGGCGTCCTCGCCCGAGAGCCCGACCGCGTACGAGCCGTGCCGGTTCAGCGACGTGACCACCTCGCGGTTCACCTTGCCGACGAGGGCCATCCGGACGATGTCGACGGTCTCGGCGTCGGTGACCCGCAGCCCGTCCACGAACTCGGGCTCCTTCCCGAGGCGGCGCATGAGGTCGCTGATCTGGGGTCCGCCGCCGTGGACCACGACCGGGCTCATCCCGACCAGGCGCATGAGCACGACGTCCTGGGCGAACAGCTCGGCCAGCGCCGGGTCCGTCATCGCGTGGCCGCCGTACTTGATGACGACGGTGCGCCCGGCGAACTCGCGGATGTACGGGAGCGCCTCGGCGAGGACCGCGGCCTTGGCGTGCGCGTCTTGGGCGCGCTCGTCGGTCACGACGTCCCCATGTTCTCGTCGACGTAGGCGTGGGTGAGGTCGGTGAAGAGCACCGAGGCCTCGCCGCCACCGGCGTGGAGCTCGCACGCCAGCTCGACCTCCCGGCCCCGGAGCGCGGCGGCGACGGCGGCCTCGTCGTGGGGCGCCGCCACCCCGTCGCGGCAGACGGTGACGCCGTTGTACGCGATGTCGACGCGCTCGGGGTCGAGCTCGGCCCCGCTGGCGCCGAGCTCGGAGAGGACCCGGCCCCAGTAGGGGTCGGCGCCGTAGAGGGAGCACTGGACGAGCTGGCTGCTCGCCACCGCGCGCGCGGCGCGGCGGGCGTCGTCGCCGGTCGCGGCGCCGCGCACGACGACCCGGGCCAGCTTCGTGGCCCCCTCGGCGTCGGCGGCCATCGCGCGCGCGAGCGCGTCGCACACCTCGGTCACGGCGTCGGCGAAGGCGGCGAAGGCGGGCCCGCCGGGCTCGATCGCGGGGTTGCCGGCGCGCCCGTTGGCGAGGACGAGCACGGTGTCGTTCGTGCTGGTGCAGGCGTCGACGATCAGGGCGTCGAAGGTGTCCCGCACGCCGGCGCGCAGGGCCTGACGGAGCGCGTCCGGGCTGGCGTCGGCGTCGGTGGTCAGCACCGCCAGCATGGTGGCCAGGGCGGGCGCCAGCATCGCGGCGCCCTTCGCCATCCCGCCCACGCGGTAGCCGGCGGCCTCGACCCGGGCCGTGGCCTCCTTCGGAACCGTGTCGGTGGTGCGGATGGCGTCGGCGGCGGCGTGGCCGGCCTCGGCGTCGTCGGCGAGCCGCGCCGCGGCGGCGTCGATGCCGGCCTCGACCGCGGCGACGGGGAGCGGCCGGCCGATGAGGCCGGTCGAGGCCACAAGGACGTCCTCGGCCCGGCAGCCGAGGGCGGCCGCGGTGCGCTCGCACATGCGGCGGGCGTCGGCGCGGCCGGGGGCGCCGGTGGCGGCGTTGGCGTTCCCGGCATTCAGCACCACCGCGGCCGCGTGCGGGTCGGCGAGGTGGGCCCGGCTCACCTGCACCGGCGCGGCCGCGACCCGGTTCGTCGTGAAGACGCCGGCGGCGGCGACCGGGCCGCGGTCGGCGGTGGCGACGAGCGCGAGGTCGGGGGCGCCGCCCGGCTTGACGCCGGACGCGACCCCGGCGGCCTCGAAGCCCGCGGCGGCGGACACGCTCACGGCTCGAGCCCAACGAGGGGCAGGCCGGTCGCCTCGGGCAGCCCGAGCACGAGGTTGGCGGCCTGGATGGCCTGGCCGGCGGCGCCCTTCCCCAGGTTGTCGAGGGCGCCGAAGGCGAGGATCGAACCGGTGCGGTCGTCGAGGCGCACGGTGAGGTGGGCCGTGTTCGAGCCGAGCGTCGCCTTCGTGGTCGGCGGCTCGTCGAGCACGACCACGAACGGCTCCTGGGCGTAGAACTCGCGGTAGAGGTCGAGGAGGCGGGCGGTGGTCAGGCCCCCGGTGGCGGGGCGGGCGTAGCAGCTGGCGAGGAGGCCGCGCGTCATCGGCGCCAGGTGCGGCGTGAAGAGCACCTGCACCGGGGCGCCGCGCACCTCGCCGAGGGCCCACTCGATCTCGCCCGTGTGCCGGTGGTTCAGCAGCCCGTACGGGGCGACGGTCTCGTTGGCCTCGGAAAAGAGGCTGCCCGTCGACAGGCCGCGGCCGCGGCCGGACAGGCCGGACACCGCGTGGACGACGATCCCGTCGGGCTCGGCGAGGCCGGTCGCCAGCAGGGGCGCCAGCGCCAGCACGCTCGCGGTCGGGTAGCAGCCGGGGGCCGCGACCGAGATCTCGGGGGTGATGCGGTCGCGGAACAGCTCCGGCAGCCCGAAGGCGAAGCTCGGGAGCAGCTGCGGGGCCTCGTGGGGCTCGCCGTACCACTGCTCGTAGAGCGGCGCCGGCAGCCGGAAGTCGGCGCCGAGGTCGACGAGGTGCCCGACCCGCCCCACGAGCTGGGGGGCGAGCCGCTGGGACTGGCCGTGCGGGAGGGCGACGAAGACGGCGTCGAGCCCGTCGAGGGCGGCCGGCTCCAGCGGCTCGAGGGTGAGGCCCGGGTAGGCCCGGGCCAGCGACGGGTAGAGCCCGGCCACGGCGTCGCCGGCGTGGGTGTCGGCCACGGCCGTGGCCACGGCCAGGTCGGGGTGGCCGACGAGGAGCCGCAGGAGCTCGGCGCCGGCGTAGCCCGAGGCCCCGATCACGGCGGCTTGATACGCCATCCCGCATATCATACACGCGGATGAATACGCGGGCCAGGACGGGAGCGGGGTCCGGCGGTGCGGCTCCTACCCGCGGAGGGTGGCGCCGTGGCGGTGGGCGACGGCGTCGATGCTGCGCTGGCGGAGCTCGGCGACGTCGTTCTGGGTCAGGGTCCGGTCCGGCGCTCGGAGCCGGAGCGTGAACGCCAGGCTCCGTTTCCCGGGGCCGAGCTGGTCGGAGCGGAACTCGTCGAAGAGCCGGACGTCCTCGAGCGTCGGGCCGACAGCGGCGCGCAGGGTGTCGGCGATCGCGGCCGCGGGCACGTCGTCGCCGAGGACGAAGTCGAGGTCGATCGTGGAGGGCGGGAACGGGGACAGCGGGCGGAAGGTCCGGTCGCGCCGGGGCGCCGTCAGCAGGTGCTCGAGGTCGGCCTCGATCGCGACCGCCGGGCCGGGCAGGCCGGCGCGGGCCTGCGGCTCGGGGCCGAGCTCGCCGGCGTGGCCGAGGACCTCCCCGCCGGCGCGCAGCCGGGCGGCGCGGGCGGGGTGGTAGCCGGGGACGGTCGCCGGCTCGATGGCCCAGTCGTCGAGGTCGAGCGTGTCGGCGACGGCGCGCAGCAGGTCGGTGGCGTCGTAGACGTCGACCGGCCGGTCGGGCTCGAGCGGGCGCCGGTGGACCGTGCCGGTGAGGAGCGCGGCGACGTGCGTGCGCTCGGTGGGCAGCACCCGGTCGGGCCGCGGCGCGAAGAACGCCGTGCCGAGCTCGAAGAGGGCCAGGTCGGGGCGGCCGCGGGCGGCGTTGGCGGCGGCGACGGCGAGGAGGCCAGGGAGCAGCGAGGCGCGCAGCACCGACTCGTCCGCGCGCAGCGGGTTGGCGAGCGGGACCGGGTCGGTGACGCCGAAGTCGGCGAGCGCGGCCGGGGCCACGAGCGGCATCGTGACCGCCTCGGTGCAGCCGGCGCCGACGAGGGCGTCGGCGACGGCGCGGCGCTCGCGCTGGCTGCGGCTCAGGCCCCCGATCTGGTCGCGGGGACGGGCGGTGCCGCGGCCGATGGCGTCGAACCCGACCGTGCGGGCGACCTCCTCGATGAGGTCGATCTCGCGCTCGAGGTCGGGGCGGAACGTCGGGGTCGTGGCGACGATCTCGTCGCCGCGGCCGCTCACGTCGATGCCGAGAGGCCGGAGCGCGCCGAGCACCTCGGTGTCGGTGAGGGCGGTGCCGAGGATGCGGTTGACGCGGCTGGTGCGGAGGGCGATGCGGGGCCGCGTGACCGGGCGCGGGTACTGGTCGACGGCGGTCGGCGCGACGTTGGCCTGCCCGACCGCGGCGAGCAGCTCCATGGCCCGCTCGGCGGCGGTGGCGACCCCCTCGGGGTCGGTCCCCCGCTCGAAGCGCGCGCTCGACTCGGACCGCAGCTTCAGCCGCTTCGAGCTCCGCGCGATGCCCATGGGCTCGAAGTAGGCGGACTCGAGGAGGATGGCGCCGGTCTGGTCCGAGACCTCGGAGTCGCCGCCGCCCATGATCCCCGCGATGGCCTGCGGCGTCCGCTCGGCGTCGCAGATGAGCAGGTCCTCGGGCTCGAGGGCCCGCGTCACCCCGTCGAGCGTCGTCAGCCGCTCCCCCGCCGCCGCCAGGCGCACGACGACGCCGGGACCGGCCAGCCGGTCGAGGTCGAAGGCGTGGAGGGGCTGGTTGCGCTCGAGGAGCACGTAGTTCGTCACGTCGACGACGTTGCTGATCGGGCGCATCCCCGCCTTCACGAGCCGCTGGGCCAGCCACGCCGGCGACGGGCCGACCGTCACCGCGGCCACCCGGCCCAGGTAGCGCGGGCAGCGGTCGGGGGCCTCGATGACCACGCCGATGGGACGGTCGAAGTCGCCGGTCGGCGCGGCCGGGGTCGGGACCGTGAGGGGCAGGCCGAAGTGCGCCGCGAGCTCGCGGGCGACGCCGATGACGGACATGGCGTCGGGGCGGTTCGGGGTGATCGACAGGTCGAAGATGACGTCGTCGAGGCCGAGCACGTCGCGCACGTCCGTGCCCGGCGCGACGGTGGCGTCGAGGTCCATGATGCCCTCGTGGTCGTCGCCGAGGCCGAGCTCGCGTGGCGAGAGGAGCATCCCGTCGGAGACCTGGCCCCGGATGGTGCGGCGCTCGATGACGCCACCCGGCAGCGTGGCGCCGACCGGCGCGAACGGTGCCACCATGCCGACCCGGACGTTCGGAGCCCCGCACACGACGCGCGTGGTGCCGTCGCCGTAGTCGACCTCGGCCAGCCGAACCCGGTCGGCACCCGGGTGCGCGGTCACGTCGAGGACGCGCGCGGCTCGGACGCCGACGATCTCGCGCCCAGGCTCCTCGACGCCCTCCACCTCGAGCCCGACCCGGTTCAGCGCCGCGACGATGTCGTCGACGGAAACGTCGATGGGCGTGAACTCGCGGATCCAGGACAGGGGCGCGCGCATCAGTACTGCTCGAGGAAGCGCACGTCGTTGTCGACGAAGGTGCGGATCTCGGCGACCCCGTAGCGGATCATGGCCAGCCGCTCGAGCCCGAAGCCGAAGGCGAAGCCCTGCCACTCCTCGGGGTCGATGCCGACGGCGAGGAACACGTTCGGGTCGACCATGCCGCACCCGCCGAGCTCGATCCAGCCCGTGCTCGAGCACACCCGGCAGCCCTCGCCGTGACAGAAGACGCAGCTGACCGCCAGCTCGGCCGACGGCTCGGTGTACGGGAAGTAGTCGGAGCGGAACCGCGTGCGCACGCTCTCGTCGTCGAAGAGCTGGCGGGCGAAGGTCTCGATGGTGCCGAACAGGTCGGCCATGGTGATGGCCCGGTCGACGGCGAGACCCTCGAGCTGGTGGAACACGGGCGAGTGCCGGGCGTCGAGGGTCTCGTTCCGGTAGGTGCGGCCCGGCGCCACGATGTAGATGGGCGGCGGCTGCGCCTCCATCGTGCGGATCTGCACCGGCGAGGTGTGGGTGCGGAGCACGACCTGTTCCGGCTCGCCGAGCTGCACGTAGAGCGTGTCCTGCATCGAGCGGGCCGGGTGCGCGGGCGGGATGTTCAGGGCCTCGAAGTTGTGCCAGTCGTCCTCGACCTCGGGTCCCTCGGCGACCCGGTAGCCGAGGCCGGCGAAGATGTCCTCGAGCTCGCGTCGGGTCTGGGTGACGAGGTGGAGGTGGCCGCGGGGACGGGCGTGGCCGCCGAGGGTCGGGTCGACCCGCTCCGCGCCCGGGCCGGCGGCGCCCTCCTCGGCGGCCCGCGCCGACCGCCGGGCGGCCGCCAGGGCGGCCACGGCCTCGCGGTAGGCCTGCACCGCCTGCCCCGCCGCGGGTCGGTCCGCGGGCGGGAGGGTCTTGATGGCCTCGGTGGCGGCCGCGGCCGGGGAGCGGCGACCGGTGAAGCGGCGCTCGAGCTCGTCGACGTCGGCCGCCGACGACGCGGCCGGGAACGCCCGGCGGGCCTCCTCGAGGGCGGCGTCGAGCCGGCCCTGGGTCTCGGCGAGGGTCACGCCGGCGCTCCCGGGCGGGTCGAGGCTCGGGCGGCGCGGCGGCGGTCGATCTCGAAGAGCACGACGGTGGCGGCCATGGCCACGTTCAGCGACTCGGCGGCGCCGTGCATCGGGATCGTGACCACGGCGTCGAGCCGCTCGGCGAGCGCCCCGTCGAGGCCGCGGGCCTCGTTCCCCACCACGACGGCCAGGTCGGACGTGACGTCCAGCCCGCCGACGGGCCCGCCGCCCCGGGTCGCGGTGCCGACGGCACGCCGGCCGCCCGCACGCGCCCGGTCGAGGGCGGCCCCGGGCTCGGGCACCTCGACGAGGGGGATCCCGAGCACCGCCCCCGCCGAGGCGCGCACGACCTTCGGGTTGTGCGGGTCCACCGAGGCGCCGGTCACGACGACCGCGGCCAGGCCGGCGGCCTCGGCGCTGCGGATCAGGGTGCCGAGGTTCCCGGGGTCGGCGACGTCGACGACGACGAGGAGGTCGCCGCGCCCGGGGAGGTCGGCGGGCGACGCGGTATGGATCGGCGCCACGCCGAGCAGCGGCTGCGGGGTGCGGGTGACGCCGACCTTCTCGAGGACGCCCTCGCGCAGCTCGCGCACGGGGACCCCCGCGGCCTCGAGCCGCTCGACGAGCGGCGCGAAGGCGGGCCGGGCCCGGTAGCCCAGGTAGACGGCCTCGAGGTCGACGCCGCGGTCGAGGGCGGCGGCGACGATCCGGGGCCCCTCGAGGACGAAGGCGCGCTCGGCGGCGCGGGTCTGGCGGTCGCGGTTCAGCGCCCGGAGGCGCTGGACCTGCGGGTGGCGGGCCCCCAGCTCCTTGCCCGTCAAGCGGCCTCGAGCGCCGCCCGGGCCTCGGCGACGAGCGTGCCGAACGCCGCCGAGTCGCGCACGGCCAGGTCGGCGAGGATCTTGCGGTCCACGGTGATGTCGGCGGCCTTCAGGCCGGCCACGAACCGCGAGTACGAGATGTCGTGGTCGCGGCAGGCGGCGTTGATGCGCACGATCCACAGCCGTCGAAACTGGCCCTTGCGGGCCCGCCGGTCGCGGTACGCGTACTGGCCGGAGTGCAGGAGCTGCTCGATGGCCTTCCGGCGGTGCCGGCTCCGGGACCCCGAGTACCCCTCGGCGGCCTCGAGGACCCGACGCCGCCGCTTCTTGCTGTGGACGGAACGCTTGCCCCGTGCCATGACTGCTCCCGTTGGTGATCGGTCGGCCTCCCGGCGCGCTACGCGCGCCCGAGGAGGCGCTCCACGTGCTTCTTGTCGGCCCCGGTGACCTCGGCGCCGCGCCCGAGGCGACGGGTGCGGCGGCTCGACTTCTTCTCGAGCAGGTGCGAACGGTAGGCCTTGCGCCGCCGGATCTTGCCGCGGCCGGTGATGCGGAAGCGCTTGGCCGCGCCACGGTGGGTCTTCTGCTTCGGCATCAGCGCTCCTCGGCCGTGCTGGCCTGCATCGCCGCCGCCGGCGCGGGCGCCGGCGCGGGCGCGCCCCCGCGCGCCGCGGGCCGAGGCTTGGCCGGGGCGGCCCGGCGGCTCTCCCGCTTCAGCGGGTGCAGCACCATCGTCATGTTCCGTCCGTCCTGTCGGGGCGCGGACTCGACCATCGCCAGCTCGCTGACCTCATCGGCGATGCGCTCCAGGATCCGCAGCCCGAGCTCGGGGTGGGCCATCTCCCGACCGCGGAACATGATGGTCAGCTTCACCTTGTTGCCCTCGGCGAGGAACCGCTCGACGTGGCGCATCTTCGTCGTGTAGTCGTGCACGTCGATCTTGGGTCGGAACTTCATCTCCTTGATGACGACCTGGGTCGCCTTCCGTCGGGACTCCTTGCGCCGCTGCTGCTGCTCGTACTCGAAGCGCTTGTAGTCCATGAGCCGGGCGACCGGCGGGTTGGCGTTCGGCGCCACCTCGACCAGGTCGAGCTCGCGGGACCGGGCGATGGCGAGCGCCTCGGGCAGGGGCTTGATCCCGAGCTGCTCGCCGTCGTCGGCGATGAGCAGCACCTCGCGGGCCCGGATCCGGTCGTTGGTCCTGGTCTCGTCTGTGGCTATGTGATCACCTCGTTGGTTGCCGGACGCGAAGAATGGCGGACGCAGGAGGCGCCCGCCATCACCTGGGACCGGGGCTGGCGCCCCGGCTCGGAGGACGGACCCGGGCTCGGTGCTCGACCCGCAGGGGCGGGCACCGGCCGGGTGGGGGCCGTGCCGAGACGGCGTGGTTCGGTCCCGCTTCCCACATCGGTTGTCGCCCGGCCACGATACCAGTGTGAGCACGCTGTGGACACCCTCCGGGGAGCACGAGCCCGAGCCGGCCGACGACGCGGGCGACGAGCCGGACGACGCCGCCGTCGCCGAGGAGCTGCGGCGCGTCCGCGCCGAGCTGGCGGCCACGCCGGTGGTCGAGCTCGTCGCCAACCACGCCATCGGCCTGTGGCAGCTGGCGGTGCTGCACCTGATGCCGGACGACGACGAGGAGCCGAGCCTCTCGGAGGCGGCCCTGGCGATCGACGCGCTGGCCGGCCTCGTCGAGTCGCTCGGGGACCGGCTCGGCCGCCACGCCGAGCCGCTGCGGGACGCGCTGTCGCAGCTGCGCCTGGCGTACGTGCAGGTGCAGCGTCGGGGACCGGAGCCCGACGCCCCGTAGCATCGCCGGTCCATGCCCTCCCGAATCGAGCAGTACGCGCTGATCGGCGACACGTCCACGTCCGGGCTCGTCGCCGACGACGGGTCGCTCGACTGGCTGTGCCTCCCCCGCTTCGACGCCGCCGCGTGCTTCGCGGCGCTGCTGGGCGACGAGTCGCACGGGCGCTGGCTGCTGGCCCCGAAGGCCGGCGGGCGGGCGGAGTGCCGCCAGTACCGGCGCGACACGCTGATCCTCGAGACCGAGTTCGAGACCCCCGAGGGCCGGGTCCGGGTCATCGACTTCATGCCCGTGAGCGACCACAGCGTCGACGTGGTCCGCATCGTCGAGGGGATGCGGGGCCGGGTGGACATGCGGATGGAGCTCGTGATCCGCTTCGACTACGGGTCGGTCGTGCCGTGGGTCCTCCGCACCGGCGGGGCCCTGCACGCCATCGCCGGCCCCGACTCGCTGGTCCTGCGCACCCCGGTGCACGCCGTCGGTCGCGACCTCCGCACCGAGGCCGAGTTCACCGTGACGGCGAAGGACCGGGTGCCGTTCGTGCTCAGCTACCACTCGTCGGAGGACCCGTCGCCGCCACCGGTGGACCCGGAGGCGGCGCTCCGCCGCTGCACGGACTGGTGGCGCCGCTGGGTCGAGCGCGGGACGGTCGACGGCGACTGGGCCGGCCTGGTGCGGCGGTCGGCGATCACGCTGAAGGCGCTGACCTACCACCCCACCGGCGGGCTGATCGCCGCCCCCACCACGTCGCTGCCGGAGGCGATCGGCGGGGTGCGGAACTGGGACTACCGGTACTGCTGGATCCGCGACGCCACGTTCTCGCTCTACGCGCTCCTGACCCTCGGCTACGAGGCCGAGGCGCGGGCGTGGCGGGAGTGGCTGGTCCGCGCCGTGGCGGGCTCGCCCGCTCACATGCAGATCATGTACGGCCCCTCCGGCGAGCGGCGCCTGACCGAGCTCGAGCTCGACTGGCTGCCGGGCTACGAGGGGTCGCGGCCGGTCCGGACCGGGAACGCGGCGTCGGCCCAGTTCCAGCTCGACGTGTACGGCGAGATCGCCGACACCCTCCACGTGACGCGCAAGCTCGGCATCCCGCCCTCCCGCGCCGTGGCGGGAATCGGGAAGGCCATCCTCGAGTTCCTCGAGGACGGCTGGCGCCAGCCCGACGACGGAATCTGGGAGGTGCGGGGGCCCCGGCGCGACTTCACCCACTCGAAGGTGATGGCGTGGGTGGCCTTCGACCGAGCGGTCAAGAGCATCGAGAAGTACTCGGCCGAGGTGGACATCGACGTCGGCCGCCTCCGGGCCAGCCGCGACGAGATCCACGCCGAGGTCCTGGCCCGGGGCTTCGACCGGAAGCGCAACAGCTTCGTGCAGTGCTTCGGGTCGAAGGAGCTCGACGCCAGCCTGCTGATGATCCCGCTGGTCGGGTTCCTGCCGCCCGACGACCCGAAGGTCCAGGGGACGGTGGCCGCCATCGGGCGGGAGCTGATGCCGCACGGCTTCGTGCGCCGCTACCAGACCGAGCAGGGGATCGACGGCCTCCCGCCGGGTGAGGGCGCGTTCCTGCCGTGCTCGTTCTGGTACGCGGACAACCTGGCCCTCATGGGCCGGCTCGACGAGGCCCGGGCCCTCTACGAGCGGCTGATCGGGCTCTGCAACGACGTCGGGCTCCTGTCCGAGGAGTACGACCCGGTCGAGCAGCGCCTGCTCGGGAACTTCCCGCAGGCGATGAGCCACGTGGCGCTCGTGAACACGGCCGCCAACCTCACCGGCAAGGTCGGCCCGGCCCGGAGCCGCAGCGGGCTGGTGTCGCCTCGCCCCTCAGCCTGACGCCGGGCGCACGGCGTCGGCCTCCCACGCCCCGAGGTGGCCGGGCGTGACGCGGAACCACACCGCGGTCCCCGGGCCGACGTCGCGGCGGCCGTCGGTGAGGCGGGTGCAGTGGAAGCCGAACCGGTGGCCGTCGTCGGCCTCCACCGTGCCGAGCCCGCGTCTGGCGTCGAACGCGACGACGCGGCCGCGGCGCTCCCCCATCAGTGCACGATCTTGGCGATCGGCAGCTCGATGATGCCCGTCGCGCCCCGCTCCTTCAGCGACGGGATCAGCACGTTGATCTCGGCCTTCGCCACCACGGTCTCGACCGCGTAGGCGTCGCCGCCGGACAGCTTCGAGACCGTCGGGGCCTTCAGCGCCGGCAGCACCTCGAGGACGCCGGCCAGCGCGGCCCCGTCGACGTTCAGCTTCAGCAGCACCCGGCCGCGGGCCTCGAGCACGCCGCCCAGCAGCGTGTGGAGCTGCTCCATGGCCTTGCGCCGCTCGGGGTCGCGGTGCGCAGCCGGGTTGGCGATCAGCTCGGTGGCGGAGGTGAGCACGGTGTCGAGGATCCGCAGCCCCGCGGCGCGCAGCGCCCGGCCGGTCTCGGTCAGCTCGACGACGGCGTCGGCGATGTCCGGCACCTTGGCCTCGGTGGCCCCGTACGAGAGGGAGACGTCGGCGTCGACGCCGTGGGCGGCGAGGTAGCGGCGGGTGAGCTCCGGGTATTCGGTGTGCACTCGCACCCCGGCGGGGAGGTCCTCGACGGCGCGGGCGTCGGCGTCGGCGGCGACGGCGAGCACGAGCCGCACCGGGCGGGGCGAGCTCTTCGAGTACGCGAGCTCGCCGAGGGTCACGACGTCGGCGGCGGTCTCCTCGACCCAGTCGCGCCCGGTGACCCCGAGGTCGAAGCGGCCGTCGGCGACGTAGCGCGGGATCTCCTGGGGCCGGAGGATGCGCACGTCCCGGACCCGCGGGTCGTCGATGACGGCGCGGTAGTCCACGTCGGAGGTCCGCTGCACGGCCAGGTCGGCGTCCTCGAACAGCTCGAGGGTCGCCCGCTCGAGGGACCCCTTCGGGAGGACGAGGCTCAGCATCGCCGCGCCGCCGGGCTCGGGAGGCGCCGCAGCAGCGCCACCATCTCCACCGCGGTCGCGGCCGCCTCGGCCCCCTTGTTGCCGGCGGGGCCGCCGGCCCGCTCGAGGGCCTGCTGCTCGTCGTTCGTCGTGAGCACGCCGAAGGCGATGGGGACGCCGGTCTCGAGCGCGGCCTGGGCGATGCCGGCCGCGCACGGCCCGGCCACGTACTCGAAGTGGGCGGTGTCGCCGCGCACGACCGCGCCGAGGCAGATCACGGCGTCGACGGTGCCGGAGAGCGCGAGCCGCTTGGCCGTGAGCGGGATCTCGAAGGCGCCCGGTACCCAGCTCACCGGCACCGAGCCCGGGTCGAGGCCGTGGTCGCGGAGCGTCGTGAGGGCGCCGTCGAGGAGCGGCGCGGTGACCTGACCGTTGAACCGGCCGGCCACGATCGCGATCCGCATGCCCGACGCGTCGACGGGCTCGGGTGGTGGCGCGTACTCACCCACTCAGGCGCCGCTCCGGCTGTCGTCGATCTCGAGATAGTGGCCGAGCTTGTCCTGCTTGGCGCGCAGGTACGAGATGTTCTCGTCGTTCGGCTCGGTGCGCAGCGGGACCCGCTCCACGATCTCGAGACCGTAGCCCTCGAGGCCCCCGTACTTGGCCGGATTGTTCGTCATGACCCGCATCGTGGTGATCCCGAGGTCGACGAGGATCTGCGAGCCGATGCCGTACTCGCGCGAGTCGGCCGGGAAGCCGAGCTCGACATTGGCCTCCACCGTGTCCCGGCCCTGGTCCTGCAGCGAGTAGGCGCGCAGCTTGTGGCCGAGCCCGATGCCGCGTCCCTCGTGGCCCCGCAGGTAGACGACGACGCCCTGGTTCTCGACCGCGACCCGCTCGAGGGCGAGGTCCAGCTGCACGCCGCAGTCGCAGCGCAGCGACCCGAACACGTCGCCGGTGAGGCACTCCGAGTGGACGCGCACGAGCACGTCGGCCGCCCCCGCGACCTCGCCGCGGACGAAGGCCATGTGCTCGACCCCGTCGAGGAGGCTCTCGTAGACGTAGGCGGTGAACTCGCCGTGGCGGGTCGGGATCCGGGCCTCCGAGACCCGCCGGACCAGCTTCTCGCGGTGGCGGCGGTAGCGGATGAGGTCGGCGATGGAGATGATCTGGAGCCCGTGGTCGGCGGCGAAGGCCTCGAGTCGGGGCAGGCGCGCCATCGTGCCGTCGTCGTTCACGACCTCGGCGAGCACCCCGGCCGGGTAGCAGCCGGCTAGCCGGGCGAGGTCGACCGCGGCCTCGGTGTGCCCGGCGCGCTTCAGCACCCCGCCCTCCCGGTAGCGGAGCGGGAAGATGTGCCCCGGGCGGGCGAGGTCCTCGGCGCGGGTGCGGGCGTCGAGCAGGGCCTTCACGGTGGTGGCGCGGTCGCCGGCCGAGATGCCGGTGGTCGTGCCGTGGGCGGCGTCGACGGACACGGTGAACGCGGTCCGCTGCGATTCGGTGTTGTTGGCGACCATGAGCGGCAGGGCCAGCTCGTCGAGGCGCGGCCCCTCGAGCGGCATGCAGATCACGCCGCTCGTGTGGCGGATCATGAACGCCATCGACTCGCGGGTGACCTGCTCGGCCGCCATGATGAGGTCGCCCTCGTTCTCGCGGTCGGCGTCGTCGACGACCACCACGAGCTCCCCGCGGCCGACGGCGGCGATCGCGTTCTCGATCTTCGTGAAGGGCACGACTACCTCCCGAGCGCGGCCGGATCCAGCAGCCGCTCGACGTACTTGGCGACGAGATCGGTCTCGAGGTTCACGCCGTCGCCGGGCTGGCGGGCGCCGAGCGTGGTGACCGCGAGCGTGTGCGGGATCAGCGCGACCTCGAAGCGGTCGTCGGCGACGGCGGTGACGGTGAGGCTGACGCCGTCGACGGTCACCGATCCCTTCTCGACGACGTGGCGGAGGAGGCCCGGCGTGGCCGCGACCGTGAGGCGGACGGAGCCGTCCCGCTCGGCGGCGCGGCCGGCCACGGTCCCGACCCCGTCGACGTGGCCCTGGACGAGGTGCCCGCCGAGCCGGTCGGCCAGCCGGACCGGCCGCTCGAGGTTCACGGGGTCGCCGGGCTCGAGCCCGCCGAGGGTGCTGCGGTCGAGGGTCTCGGGGGCCAGGTCGACGGCGAAGCCGGCGTCGTCGACCTCGACGACGGTGAGGCAGCAGCCGTTCACCGCGATCGAGGCGCCGACGGTGGCGTCGGCGACGACGGCCCGGGCCTCGACCTCGAGCCGGGCCGGCCCGTCGCGGCGAAGTCCGCGCACCCGGCCGAGCTCCTCGACGATGCCGGTGAACATCAGCTCGCCTCGGCGGGCTGGTACTGGAGCCGGACGTCGTCGCCGAGGCGCACCACGTCGGTGAGGGCGAGGCGGGGCGCGGCCGCGATCGAGGCTGGGCCCGGCCACGCCAGCGCCGGCCGGCCGTCGGCGCCGAGGAGGGTGGCGCCGACGTAGACGACGAGCCGGTCGACGAGGCCGGCCTCGAGGAGGGCGCCGTGCAGGGTGGCGCCGCCCTCGACGAGGGCTTGGAGGACGCCGTGGCGGCCGAGGAGGCTCAGGGTCTCGGTGAGGTCGACCCCGCCGTCGCCCGGCTCCACCGCCTCGACCTTCGCGCCGGCGGCGCGCCAGCCGTCGACGGTCGGCGACGGGGCCGCCGCCGTCGTCACGACGAGGGTCGGGGCGAGCGCCGGGTCGAAGAGGGGACCGAGGGCGGGCACGCGCCCCCGGGCGTCGAGCACGACCCGCAGCGGCGGGCGGGGCGGGGCCGCGGCGTCCCGGACGGTGAGCTGGGGCTCGTCGGCGATGGCGGTGCCGGCGCCGACGACCACGGCCTGGGAGTCGGCCCGCAGCTCGTGGGCGTCGGCCCGGGCCGCCGGGCCGGTGATCCAGCGGGCGCTGCCGTCGGGCGCGGCCGAGCGGCCGTCGACGCTGAGGGCGGTCTTCGCCACGCAGAAGGCGCGGCCGGTGCGGCGGTGGTGGAGGTAGGGGGCGAGCGACCGTCGGGCGTCGGCGGCGCCGAGCCCGAGCTCGACGTCGACGCCGGCGCGCCGCAGCGCCGCCAGGCCCCGGCCCTGCACCTGCGGGTCGGGGTCCTCGAGGGCGACGACGACCCGGCGGACGCCGGCGCCGAGGAGCGCGTCGGTGCACGGCGGGGTGCGCCCGTGGTGGCCGCACGGCTCGAGGGTCACGTAGGCGGTGGCGCCCCGGGCCCGGTCGCCGGCGGCGGCGACGGCGGCGGCCTCGGCGTGGGCGCCGCCGGGCGGCCGGGTGGCCCCCTCGCCGACGACGACCCCGTCGGCGACGAGGACGCAGCCCACCCACGGGTTCGGGGACGTCCGGCGGCGCACGTCGTCGCCGAGGGCGATCGCCCGGGCCATCAGGTCGGCCTCGTGCACCGCTGGTCCCTTCCGTCCCCGGGGCGGGGGCGAGAGGCGGCGCGCGCCGACCGTGCGCCCTCTCCCATCCGGACTGTGACCGTCGGCCCCGGCTTCGCACCGGATCGGCACCACGACGGGCGGCCGTGGGCTCGCGGGCTCCCGGCGGGCGGCCCGTGCCGCCCGTCGGCTACCGCCGGTCGGGACTTGCACCCAAACCCCGAGGGCTGTCCCCCGCAGCGTACCCGGTTCCGGACAAAAATGGAACGTGTTCTAGGTCTCAGTGGGGGTGGCCACCGGCGAGCAGCTCGAGGGCGTGGGGCAGCGCCCCGAGCACGGCCTCGAGGCACTCGACCGCGCCGCCGGCCGAGCCGGGGAGGTTGCAGACCAGGGCCGCCCCCACCGTCCCGCAGACGCCACGGGCCAGCATCCCGAGCCCCCGGTCGTCGGCGTCGCTGGCGCGGCGCATGGCCTCGGCGAGCCCGGGCGCCTCCCGGTCCAGGACCCGGCGGGTGCCCTCGGGCGTGCGGTCGCGGGGGCCGAACCCGGTGCCGCCGGTGGTGACGACGAGGCCGGCGAACCCGGCGGTGAGCTCGGTGAGCGCGGCGGCGACGGCGTCGTCGCCGTCGGGGACGACGCGCCGGTCGACGACCGTGAAGCCCGCCTGCGCCAGCCGCGCCGCCAGGGCCGCCCCGGAGCGGTCCTCGCGGGTGCCGTCGGCGACGCCGTCGGAGACGGTGAGGACCTTCGCCGCGAGCGTCACGCCGCGCTCGGCCACGCCGCGGCGCGGAGCGCCCGCGCCGCCGCGAGCGGGTCGGGGGCGCCGAAGATGGCGCTGCCGGCCACGAGGACGTCGACCCCGGCGGCGGCGGCGAGCGGCGCGGTGGCCTCGTGGATGCCGCCGTCGATCTCGATCTCGACCGGGAGCCCGGCGTCGTCGATGGCGCGCCGCGCCGCCCGCACCTTCTCGAGCGCGGCCGGGATGAAGTCCTGACCGCCGAAGCCCGGGTGGACGCTCATCACGAGGAGCAGGTCGACCTCGGGCAGGTACGGCGCGGCGAGCTCGAACGGCGTCTCGGGGTTGATGACGAGGCCGACGCCCATCGACCGGCGCCGCAGCTCCGCGAACAGCGGGCGCGGGTCGCCGAGCTCGAGGTGCACGATGCACCGGTCGGCGCCGGCGTCGGCGAAGTCGGCGAGCAGGTCGCCCGGGTTGTCGACCATCAGGTGGCAGTCGAGGAAGAGGTCGGTGTGTCGGCGCAGCGCCGCGACCACCGGTGGCCCGATGGTGAGGTTCGGGACGAAGTGCCCGTCCATCACGTCGACGTGGAGCAGGTCGGCCTCGGGGGTGACGCGAGTGACCTCCTCGCCGAGCCGCGCGAAGTCCGCCGACAGGATCGAGGGCGCCAGCTTGCGGCTCACGGCCGGGACGCTATCGCCCGCCCTCGCCGCTCCCCCATGAGCGGGCGCGGTCACCGCACCGGCGCGTCGACGCGTTCGACGACGAGCACGAACATGCCGTCGGTGTCGGCGTCCTGGGGCAGGAGGAGGGCGCCGGGTCCCGCCGGTCGCCACGGCGGGCCGGGTGGCTCGACGACCCGCACCGCGCCCCCGAGGGCGTCGAGCACCCGCGCCGCCACGCCGACGGTCTCGGCCGCGGTGAGGGTGCACACCGAGTACACGAGGCGCCCGCCGGGCCGGACCGCGGCCGCGGCCGCGAGCACGAGCGCGGCCTGGAGCTCGGTGAGGGCCGCCGCCGGCGCCTCGGTCCGCCACCGGGCCTCGGGGCGGCGGCGGAGCACGCCGAGCCCCGAGCAGGGCGCGTCGACGAGGGCCCGGTCGATCGTGGCCGGCGCGACGGGCAGGGCCCGCCCGTCGGCGAGGACGGGCCGGACGGCCGGGAGGCCGAGCCGGCGGGCGGCGGGCCCGACCTGGCCCAGCCGCCCCGGGTGGCGATCGACGGCCACCACGACGCCCGCCCCGACCCGCTCGCCGAGCCCGGTGGCCTTCCCGCCCGGGGCGGCGGCCACGTCGAGCACCCGGTCCCCCGGCTGGGCCTCGACCATCGCGACGACGGTCTGGCTGGCCTGGTCCTGCGGGGTCGCCCGCCCCTCGCGCACGGCCGGGAGCGCGGCCGGGTCGCCGGCGCCGCGCACGGCGACCGCGTCGGGGACGAGGCCGCCGCGGGTGACCGTCGCCCCGCCGGCGGCGAGCTCGGCCGCGAGGTCGTCGGGGTCGGTGCGGGCGCGGTTCGGGCGCAGCCAGACGAGCGGCGCCTCGTTCTGCGCCGCCAGCGCGGCGCGCGCGTCCGGCTCGCCGAGGTCGGCGGTGAGGCGCGCCACGATCCAGTCCGGGTACGAGAGGGCCTCGGCGAAGCTGGCCGGCGCGGGCGGGGGCGCGGCGGCGACGGCGCGGAGCACCGCGTTCACGTAGCCGCGGGCCCGGCCCGGCGCGGCGGCCACGGTCTCGCCGACGGCGGCGTGGGGCGCCACGCCGGACAGGAGCTGGTAGGCGCCGAGCCGCAGGAGCGCCCGGACCGGCGGGTCGACGTCGTCGAGCGGCCGACGCGTGTGCGGCGCGAGGACGGCGTCGACCCGGCGACGCGCGCGCAAGGTGCCGTAGACGAGGTCGGTGGCGAAGGCCCGGTCGCGGGCGTCGAGGTCGGTGCGCCGCAGCGCGGCCGGCAGCACGAGGTTCGAGTAGGCGCCGCCGTCGACCCGCACGAGCACGTCGCGCGCGACGGCGCGGGCGGTGGTCACGCCACCGGGAGCGAGAGCCGCCGCCGCCGGTACCCGGCGAGCCAGGCGTCGCCGCCGATCGGGCGGCGACCCTCGGGCTGGACCTCGTCGAGCCCGAGGCGGCCCGACGCCGTGCGGAGCGCCGCGCCCGGCCACACCACGTCGTACGGCGGCCCGGGCGCGGCGCCGCCGGCCTCGGCGTGGGCGCGGAGCACCTTCACGCGGCGTCCGTCCACGAGCATCCACGCCCCGGGCCGCGGGTTGCCGGCGCGCACGACCCGGACCAGCTCCTCGGGAGGTCGCGCCGGGTCGAGGTGGAACTCCTCGACGGTGAGCTTCTCGGCGTACGTCGGCTCGCCGCGCTGCGGCGTCGGCTCGACGCCCGGCAGCCGGCCGAGCACGTCGACGAGCACGGGCGTGCCGAGCGCCACGAGGCGGTCGGTGAGCGCGCCGGCGGTCTCGTGCTCGCCGATCGCGGTGCGCACCACGCGGTACACGGGGCCGGTGTCGAGGCCGGCGTCGATGCGCATCACCGAGACGCCGGTCTCGCGGTCACCGGCGAGGATGGCCCGCGGCACCGGCGCCGCGCCGCGCCAGCGCGGGAGCACCGAGAGGTGCAGGTTCAGGAGGCCGAGCGGGACGGCCAGGAGCAGCGGCGGCGGGAGCAGCTGCCCGAAGGCCGCGACGACCCCGGCCTCGACGCCGGCGGCGGCCAGCTCGTCGGTGACCTCGCGGGCCCGGCCCGGGGTCCGGACCGAGAGCCCGAGCTCGAGCGCGGCGGCGTGGACGGGGCTCGGCTCCCGGGCCCCGCCCCGGCCGCGTCGACGCTCGGGCTGGGTGACGACGAGCACGACGTCGTGACCGGCGTCGTGGACGGCCCGCAACACCGGGACCGCGGCCGCGGGCGTGCCGAAGAAGGCGACGCGCACGCGGCGGCGCTCAGAGCCGGTGGGCGCCCCCGACGGGGGCGACGTCGTCGAACGCGCGTGTCCGCAGCTCGCGCAGCGCCGCCTTGCGGGTGTCGGGGTCGACCCGGTCGAGGACGAGGACGCCGTCGAGGTGGTCGATCTCGTGCTGGATGAGCCGGCCCATCAGCTCGTCGCCCTCGATGACGACCTCGCGGCCGTCGAGGTCGAGGCCCCGGACCGTCACCACCTTCGGCCGCACGAGCTCGAACTGCAGGCCGGGCACGGACAGGCAGCCCTCGTCGTAGAGCCACTCGCCCTGGGCGTCCACGATCTCGGGGTTCACCAGGACGCCCGACCCGACGGCGTCGGCGCCGCGCGCCGAGAGCTCCTCGACGTCGTAGGTGTAGAGGCGCTTCTGGACGCCGACCTGGGGGGCGGCGAGGCCGATGCCCCGCGCCTCGCGCATGGTGGCGAGCATCGTGGCCGCGAGCCGGGCGAGGTCCCCGTTCAGGTCCGTGACCTCGCGCGCCCGCTGCCGGAGCACCGGGTCGCCGAAGGTGCGGATGGGGAACGTCGTCACCACGTCAGGCTACCAGTCGCCTCGCGGATCAGACCCGCTGCGGATCGACGTCGACGCGCAGCCGACCGAGCGCGCGCGCGGGCGCGAGGTCGGTCGCGGCGAGCGCGTCCGCGAGCGCGGCGCTCGACCGCGCGCGCACGAGCGCCTGGCCGTCGACGGGGCCGCGCACCTCGACGCGCTCGCGCAGCGCGTCGACGGCGGCCTCGACCGCGGCCGCGGACCCCGCGACGACGGCGAGGCCCCCGAACGGGGGCAGGCCGAGCGCCTGGCGGCGGGCGGCCTCGGCGCGCACGAGCGGCATCGGGTCGCCGGTGCGCGCGGCGACGAGGACCTCGTGGTCCGGCACCCGGGTCTGGACGAGGAGCCGGCCGCCCGACCGGGGGTCGCCGAGCCGGCGGGCGCCGCGCACGAGGAGCCACAGGGCCTGCTCGGCGGCGCGGAACCGCGGGGCGAGCAGCTCCTGGTCGGCGTCGAGGTAGGCGACGAGGCGCACCGGCGGCGCGCCGGCCCCGGGGCGGAGCGCGGCCTCGGTGCCCACCACGACGTCGGCGTCGGGGTCGGGGGTCGTGCCCGCCTCGGCCACGCTGACCCGGGCCCGCGGGAGCAGCGCCGCGAGGTCGTCGCGGAGTCGGCGCACCCCCGGCCGGGCCGGCCGCAGGTCGGCGGCGCCGCAGGCCGCGCACACCGCCGGCCGGGCGGTGTCGTCGCGGGGGCAGACGAGGTCGGCGGCGCGCTCGGCCATAGCGGCGCCGCAGGCCTCGCAGCGGGCGACCTCGCCGCACTGCCGGCAGACCAGGAGCCGGGCCCGGCCGCGGCGGTTCAGGACGCACACGGCGCGACCGCCGTCCTGCCGGGCCTGGCGCAGCGCGGCCGCGAGGTGCTCGCCGAGCAGGCCGAGGCCGGGCGGCTCGGCGCGCCGGTCGACGACGTCGAGGATCGGCCACCCCCGCCGCGGGGAGCCGAGCGCGGGGAGGGTGGGCGGCGCGCTGGCCGCGACCGCCTCGACGGTCGGCGCCGGCGTCACGACCGTCGCGCGCGCGCCGGCCCGCTCGGCCCGCTCGAGGAGCACGTCCCGGGCGTGCCACGTCGGGGCCCGCTCGTCGGTCAGGGCCTCGTCGGCGTCGTCGAGCACGATCACGCCGGCGAGGTCGGGCACCGGCGCGAAGGCGGCGACCCGCCCGCCGACGACGACGCAGGCGCCCCGGCGCGCCTCGCGCCAGGCCGCCGCCCGAGCGGCCGGGGGCGCGTCGCCGTGCAGCGCCACGACGGGCCGGCCGGTGGCGGTGACGGCCGCGGCGAGCGCGGCGCGCTCGGCCCGGTCGGGCGCGACGAGGATCGTCGAGCCCTCGAGGGCGAGGAGCGAGGCCACGAGCTCGGCCCGGGGCCGGGCCGGCGGCCAGACGATGAGGCGCCGGCGCTCGTCGGGCACGGGCACCGGGGTCGGGACGGGCGGGTGCACGGCGACGTCCGGCGACGCCGGGACCTCGGCGAGGGCCACGACCCGCGGCGGCGACGCGGCGCGCAGGAGCGCGGCGCGTGGCCCCGCCCAGCGCCAGGCCGCCCACTGGCAGACCTCGACGAGCTCGGGGGGCGGCCCGGCCGACACGACCGCGCGCACGGCGCGGAGCTGCTCGGGCGGCACCTCGGGCTCGGCGGCGACGCCGAGGAGCCAGCCCCGGACCCGCCGGCCGTGCAGGTCGACCCGCAGCACCGTCCCGACCGGCACCGGCCCGTCGCCGTCGGGCCGGGCCCAGTAGTCGAAGGCGCGGTCGACCGCGGCGACGTCGGGGAGGACCCGCCAGACGGCCCCGGTCACGGGGCGACGCGGCTCAGGCGAGGGCTTTGGCGGCGGCGCGGAGCTCGTCGGCCTGGTCCGTGCGCTCCCACGTGAACGTGGGCTCGGCCCGCCCGAAGTGCCCGTAGGCAGCGGTGCGCCGGAAGATGGGGCGGCGCAGCGACAGCGCCTCGATGATCGCGGCCGGCCGCAGGTCGAAGTGCTCCTGGACGAGCGCCGGGAGCTTGGCGGGGTCGATCTCGGCGGTGCCGAAGGTCTCGACCATCACCGACACGGGCCGGGCGACGCCGATGGCGTAGGCCACCTGCACCTCGCAGCGGCGGGCGATGCCGGCGGCGACGATGTTCTTCGCCGCGTGGCGCACCGCGTACGCGGCCGAGCGGTCGACCTTCGTGGGGTCCTTGCCGCTGAAGGCGCCGCCGCCGTGCCGGGCCATGCCGCCGTAGGTGTCGACGATGATCTTGCGGCCGGTCAGCCCGCAGTCGGCGTGCGGGCCGCCGACCTCGAAGTTGCCGGTCGGGTTGGCGAGCACCTCGAAGTCGTCGTCGGCGAACCGGGGCGGCAGCAGCGGCCGGATCACGTGCTCGAGGAGGTTCGGCTTCAGGGTGGTGTCGATGTCGACGCCGGGCCCGGTCTGCGTGGAGATCAGCACGCACGAGAGCCGCTTCGGCTCGCCGCCCTCGTACTCGACCGTGACCTGGGTCTTCCCATCCGGTCGCAGGTACGGCAGGGTGCCGGCCTTGCGGACCTCGCTGAGCCGGTGCGCGAGCCGGTGGGCGAGCCAGATCGGCATCGGCATGAGGTCGTCGGTCTCGTCGCAGGCGTACCCGAACATCATCCCCTGGTCGCCGGCGCCGATCTCGTCGTAGAGGTCGCCGGCGCCCGCCTTCAGCTCCGCCGCCTTGTCGACGCCCATGGCGATGTCGGGCGACTGCTCGTCGATCGAGGTGATGACGGCGCACGTGTTGCCGTCGAACCCGTAGGCGTCGCGGTCGTAGCCGATGCTGCGGACGGTGTCGCGCACGACGCGGGGGATGTCGACGTAGGCGTGGGTGCTGATCTCCCCGGCGACGACGACGAGCCCGGTGGTGGCCATGCTCTCGCAGGCGACCCGGCCGTGGGGGTCGTCCTCGAACACGGCGTCCAGCACCGCGTCGCTGATCTGGTCGCACATCTTGTCGGGGTGGCCTTCCGTCACCGACTCGGACGTGAAGGTGAAGCGGTCGCTCACGGGTTCCTCGCTCGTGGCCCTCGCTGCTCGAGCAGGTCCCGCACGCGGTCGAGGACCGTGGCCGCGAGCGTCGTCTTCGGCAGGAGCGGGAGCTCCTCGACCGATCCGTCCGAGTCCAGCAGGATCGCCCGGTTGGTGTCGACCTCGAACCCGGCGTCGGCGGCGGACACGTCGTTCCCGACCACGAGGTCGAGGCGCTTCGCCGCCAGCTTCTCGGCGGCGCGCGCCCGGAGCTGCTCGGTCTCGGCCGCGAAGCCGACGAGGACCTGGCCCCGCTTGGCGGCGCCGAGGGCGGCGAGGATGTCGGGGGTGGGCTCGAGGAGCAGCTCGGGGACGCCGTCCTGCTTCTTCAGCTTCTCGGCCGCGGGGGCCTTCGGCCGGAAGTCGGCGACGGCGGCGGCCATGACGACGGCGTCGACGTCGTCGTAGCGGCCGAGGACGGCCTCGGCCATCTCCTCGGCGGTCGTGACCGGGACCACCTCGACGCCGGCGGCGGCGGCGCGGTCGCTGGTGGTGACGAGGGTGACCCGGGCGCCGCGGCGGGCGGCGGCGGCGGCGACGGCGTGGCCCATCTTCCCGGAGGACCGGTTCCCGAGGTACCGGACCGGGTCGATGGCCTCCCGGGTGCCGCCGGCGGTGACGAGGACGCGCACCCCGACCAGGTCGGCGGGCCCGGCGAGGATCCGGGCCGCGGCGGCGACGATGTCGGCCGGGTCGGCGAGCCGGCCCGGGCCCGCGTCGCCGCCGGCGAGGGGCCCGACCGCGGGCCCGACGAGCTCGACGCCGCGCCCGGCGAGCGTGGCGACGTTGGCGCGCACGGCCGGGTGCTCCCACATCTCGGTGTGCATGGCCGGCGCCAGCAGCACCGGGGCTCGGGTGGCGAGGAGGGTGGCGGTGAGCAGGTCGTCGCCGACGCCGGCCGCGTGCTTGGCCAGGAGGGTGGCGGTGGCGGGCGCCACGAGGACGAGGTCGGCCCGGCGGCCGAGGTGGGTGTGGGGCAT
This sequence comes from Acidimicrobiia bacterium, assembly GCA_035948415.1. Classification (NCBI taxonomy): domain Bacteria; kingdom Bacillati; phylum Actinomycetota; class Acidimicrobiia; species Acidimicrobiia bacterium. Next base: position 28,795 of record DASZJD010000086.1, read on the forward strand.
CGGCTCGGGCGCGTCGAAGAGGTCGAGGCGGGCCGGCTCGGAGGCGAGGGCGGTGAAGGTGAGGGGCCCGACGAAGCGTCGGGCGTCGGCGGTGAGGACGGGGGCGACGTGGGCGCCGGCGTCGACGAGCTGGCGGCAGACGTCGACGGCCTTGTAGGCGGCGATGCCCCCGGTGACGCCGAGGACGACGAACCGTCCGGCCAGGGCGGCGCGGGCGTCCGGTTGCGGGGTCATGGGGGCGCGCCGGGGGCCGGGCGCGGCGCTACTCCGCGGTGGGCTCGGAGGGCTCGGGCTCGGCGCTCGCCTCGACGCCCTCGGGCTCCTCGGGGGGGAGCGGGACGGCCTCGATCTTGCCGGCCTCGATCTCCTCGAGCGAGATCGTGAGCGGCTTGCGGGACACCGAGGTCACCTGGGGCGGGACGATCTTGCCGAGGCCCTCACCGAGCTGGTTGTAGTAGTCGTTGATCTCCCGGGCGCGCTTGGCGGCCAGGGTCACGAGCGTGAACTTGGAGCCGACCCGGTCGAGGAGGTACTCCATGCGGGGCTCCATGAGCGAGGCCCGTCGTTCGGCCATGCGGACTCCAAGCGCGCTGGAAGGGCGGGGGGAACCGGCCGGGTGGGGGCCCGGCGGCCCACCATGGTAGCGCAGGGGTCAGCGGGCTCGGCGGCGAGCCTCGAAGCGGCGGACGACGTCGTCGACGGCGGTGGCGAGGTCGTCGTTCACGACCACGGCGTCGAAGCGGTCGGCGAGGCGCTCCTCGGCGTCGGCCTCCTCAAGGCGCCGCTCGAGCGCCGCGGGGGTCGCGCCCGGGTCGCGCCGTCGGAGCCGCTCCCGCTGCTCGGCCCGGCTCGGGGCCCGCACGAACACGACGTACGCGTCGGGGAGCTGCTCGCGGATGGCGAGGGCGCCCTGGACGTCGGCCTCGACGAGCACGTCGTCACCGGCGGCGAGGCGCTCCTCGATCGGGCCTCGGGGGGTGCCCTTCAGGTCGCCGTAGACCTCGAACCACTCGAGGAACCCGCCGGCGTCGCGCAGGGCCTCGAACTCGGCCCGGGACAGGAACCGGTAGTCGCGGCCGTCGACCTCGTCGGGTCGGCGGGGCCGGTCGGTGGCCGACACCGAGAACCACAGGTCGGGCTCGCGGCGGAGCAGCTCCCGGTAGATCGTGGTCTTCCCGGCGCCGGAGGGGCCGGTGATGACGAAGAGGACGCTCAGTGGACCCGGTCGAAGTGGTCGATGAGCCTCCGCTTCTGGTTGGGGCCGAGGCCCCGGAGCCGCCGGCTCTCGCTGATGTCGAGCTCCTGCATGAGCCGGCGGGCCTTCACCTTGCCGGTGTGGGGCATCGCCTCGAGCATGCTGACGACCTTCAGCTTGCCGAGCACCTCGTCCCGCTCGCTGCGCCGGAACAGCTCGGTCAGGGAGAGCCGCTTCGCCTTCAGCTCCTCCTTCACCGCCGCCCGCTGCCGCCGGGCCTCGGCCGCCTTTTCGAGCGCGGCGCGGCGCTGGTCGGGGCTGAGGCTGGGTGGCAGTGACATCGGTGACCTCCGCGGGGCCGGCGGCGCCGGCGAGCATAGCTAGCGGTCGCCGCGCCGGCCTGGGGTCGCGCGCTCCGACAGCGCCGCGTCGACCTCGTCGAGCACCAGCGTCGCGGCGCGCTCGGGGTCGGCGGCCGCGCTCACCGCTCGTCCGATGAGGATCCACTCGGCACCGGCGCGCACGGCGTCGCCCGGCGTCGCGACGCGCGCCTGGTCCTGGACCGGGTCGGCGCCGAGCCGGATGCCCGGCACCATCGGCGCCAGGCCGAGGCGGCGCGCCGCGCCGGCCTCGGCGGCCGCGCACACGACGCCGCCGCAGCCGGCGGCGCGGGCGAGCTCGAGCCGGGCCGGGGCGGCGCTGGCGTCGGGCTCGCTCGTCAGGACGGTCACGGCCAGCGCCACCGGCGGCGGGTGGCCGCCGGCCTGGGCCCCCTCGGCGAGGCCGGCGACGCCGGCCCGCAGCATGTCGAGGCCCCCGACGGCGTGGAGGTTCACGAGCTCGGCGCCGCGCCGGCCGAGGGCCCGCGCCGCCCGCCCGACCGTGGTCGGGATGTCGAGCAGCTTCAGGTCGACGAAGACGGCGTAGCCCTCGTCGTGGAGGGCGTCGATCGCGGCGGGGCCGGCGGCGGCGAACAGCTCGTAGCCGACCTTCGCGGTCGCGAACCACGGCGCGAACCGGCGGGCGCGAGCGAGCGCGTCGTCGAGGTCGTCGGTGTCGAGGACGAGGGCCAGGTGGTCGCGGGCGTCGCTCACGGGTTCTCCTCTCGGTCGGGTGGACGCAGGGCGCCGGTGAGGTCGGCGACGCGGTCGACGCCGCGGCGCCGGCACCAGGCCTCGAGCTCGTCGAGGACGTGGACGGGCGCGCGCGGGTCGAGGAACGTCGCCGTGCCGACACCGACCGCGGCCGCGCCGGCGAGGAGCAGCTCGGCGGCGTCGAGCCCGGTGCTCACGCCGCCGGTGCCGACGATCGGGATCCCCGGGTGCTCGCGGGCGACCTCGTAGACGGCGCGCAGCGCGATCGGCTTCAGCGCCGGCCCCGACAGGCCGCCGGGCCCGGCGCCGAGGGCCGGGCGCCGGGCGTCGGCGTCGACGACCAGCGCGCGCGCGGTGTTCACGAGGGTGAGCCCGTCGGCGCCGGCGTCGAGGGCGGCGGCGGCGATGGCGGGCAGGTCGGCGACGTCGGGGGCCAGCTTGGCGAGGACCGGGAGGCCGAGCCCGGCGGCGGCGACCGCGCCGACGGCGGCGGCGGTCATGGCGGGGTCGTGGGCGAACGGGCGGCCGTGCTCGGCGAGGTTCGGGCAGCTGACGTTGACCTCCACCGCCACGAGCTCCGCGGCCACGGGTCGGAGCGCGTCGGCGCCACGGGCGAAGTCGGCCACGGCGTGGCCCCAGAGGGAGGCGATGACGCGCGCGCCGTGACCCCGGAGCGCGGGCAGGTCGTAGGCGACCCAGTGGTCGATCCCGGGTCCCTGGAGCCCGACCGAGTTCAGGAGCCCGACGCTCGTCGGGGCGAGGCGGGGCGGCGGGTTGCCGGGCCAGGCGAACGGGGCCTGCGACTTGGCCGTGACCGCCCCGAGACGGGACGGGTCGCAGCGGCCCGCCACCTCGTCGCCGTGCCCGAAGGTGCCCGAGGCGGCCACGATCGGGTTCGGCAGCTCGAGGGCGCCGAGCCGCACCCGCAGGTCGACGGTCACGTCAGACGTCGAGGCGCAGCTGCGCCTGCCGGTGGTGCTCCTGGAGGGGTCGGACCTGCGGGTCGTGGGCGGCCCGCTCGGTGATCCCGGCCGCGGCGGCGACGGCGCCGGCGACGGTCGTGATGCACGCCACCCGGTGCCGGGTGGCGGCGCGCCGGATCTCGTCCCCGTCGGCGCGCGGGCCGCGGCCCTGGGGCGTGTTCACGACGAGGTCCACCTTCCGGGAGGCGATGAGGTCGATGGCGTCGACGCCGGTCTGCTCCCCCACCTTCGCCACGACCGTGTCGACGCGCAGGCCGTCGGCCTCGAGCGCGGCGGCGGTCCCGGTGGTGGCCGCGAGCCGGAAGCCGAGGTCGGCGAAGCGGCGCGCCGCCGGCAGGGCCGCGGCCTTGTCCCGGTCGGCGAGCGAGAGGAACACGGTGCCGCTGGCCGGCAGCCGGTTGCCCGCCGCGGCCTGGCTCTTGGCGAAGGCGAGGCCGAAGGAGCGGTCGATGCCCATGACCTCGCCGGTGGAGCGCATCTCGGGGCCGAGGACGGTGTCGACGTCGGGGAACCGCTCGAACGGCAGCACCGCCTCCTTCACGGCCACGTGGCCGAGCCCGGCGACCGCCTGCACGAGCCCCTCGGCGCGCAGCTCGGCCAGCGTGGCCCCGACCATGACCCGCGCCGCCGCCTTCGCCAGCGGGACGCCGGTGGCCTTGCTGACGAACGGGACGGTGCGGCTGGCCCGCGGGTTCGCCTCCAGGACGTACACCGAGCCGTCCTTCACCGCGTACTGCACGTTCAGGAGGCCGAGGACGTCGAGGGCGTCGGCGAGGGCCCGGGTGTGGGCCTCGATGACGCCGAGCACGGGCCCGGGGAGGGTGGCCGGCGGGATGGCGCACGCCGAGTCGCCGGAGTGCACGCCGGCCTGCTCGATGTGCTCGAGGATGCCGCCGACGAGCACCTCGCCGGTGGCGTCCCGGAGGGCGTCGACGTCGACCTCGACCGCGTCCTCGAGGAACCGGTCGATGAGCGCCGGCCGCTCGGCCGAGAGACCGCCCTCGCGGCCGAGGCTCCCGGACGCGGCCAGCTCGCCCATCGCCGCCGCCAGCTCGGCGTCGTCGTAGACGATCCGCATGGCCCGGCCCCCGAGCACGTACGAGGGCCGGACGAGCACCGGGTAGCCGAGCGCGGCGGCGACGGCGGCGGCGGCGGCGGGGGTGGCGGCGGTGCCCCCGGCGGGCTGGGGGATGCCGAGCTCGGCGCAGAGGGCGTTGAACCGCTCCCGGTCCTCGGCCAGGTCGATGGACGCGGCGCTGGTGCCCAGCACCGGGATGCCGGCGGCCTCGAGCTCGGGCGCCAGCTTCAGCGGCGTCTGGCCGCCCAGGCTCACGACGACGCCGGCGAGCTCGCCGGCGCGCCCGAGGGCGGCGCAGAGGTTCCGCACGTCCTCGGGGTAGAGGGGCTCGAAGAACAGCCGGTCGCTGGTGTCGTAGTCGGTCGAGACCGTCTCGGGGTTGCAGTTCACCATCACGGTCTCGTAGCCGGCGTCGGAGAGCGCGAAGGCGGCGTGGACGCAGCAGTAGTCGAACTCGACCCCCTGGCCGATCCGGTTCGGGCCGCTGCCGAGGATCACGACCGCGGGCCGGGCCAGCGGCGCGACCTCGTCCTCGTCCTCGTAGGTGCCGTAGTGGTAGGGGGTGTCGGCGGCGAACTCGGCCGCGCAGGTGTCGACGGTCTTGTAGGTGACGGCGACGCCGGCGTCGAGCCGGGCCTGGCGGACCGTCGCCGCCCCGACGCCCCAGAGGTGCGCGAGCTGGTCGTCGGCGAACCCCAGCCGCTTCGCCGCCCGCCACTCGCGGCGGCTCAGCGCGCCGGGCGTGCGCGCCGCCAGCGCGACCCGGGCGTCGGCGACCCGCGCCACCTGGTCGAGGAACCACGGGTCGATGCCCGTCACCTCGTGGAGGCGGGCGGCGGGGACGCCGCGCCGGAGCGCGGCCTCGAGGAGGAAGACCCGCTCGGGGGTGGGCGTGGCGGCGCGGCGGACGAGCTCGTCGGTCGCCAGGTCGGCGAGCGGCGCCTCGCCGGCGTCGGCGTTCAGCCCCTTCCGGCCGGTCTCGAGGCCGCGGATCGCCTTCTGGAGCGACTCGGGGAAGGTGCGGCCGATCGCCATCACCTCGCCGACCGACTGCATCTGGGTAGTGAGCACCGGCGCCGCCCCCGGCAGCTTCTCGAACGCCCACCGCGGCACCTTCGTGACCACGTAGTCGATCGTGGGCTCGAACGACGCCGGCGTCTCGCCGGTGATGTCGTTGCGGATCTCGTCGAGGCGGTAGCCGACGGCGAGGCAGGCCGCGATCTTGGCGATCGGGAACCCGGTGGCCTTGCTGGCGAGCGCGCTGGACCGGGACACCCGGGGGTTCATCTCGATCACGACCATCTCGCCGGTGGCCGGGTCGACCGCGAACTGGATGTTCGACCCGCCGGTGTCGACGCCGATGCGCCGGATGCAGGCGAAGGCGGCGTCGCGCATGCGCTGGTACTCGACGTCGGTGAGGGTCTGGGCCGGCGCGACGGTGATCGAGTCCCCGGTGTGGACGCCCATCGGGTCGAGGTTCTCGATCGAGCAGACGACCACGGCGTTGTCGGCGTGGTCGCGCATGACCTCGAGCTCGTACTCCTTCCAGCCCCGCACGGACCGCTCGACGAGGATCTCGCCGACCGGGCTGAGGGCCAGGCCCCGCTCGGCGACGGCGGCCAGCGTCTCGTCGTCGGTCGCGAAGCCGGTCCCGCCGCCGCCGAGGATGAACGACGGCCGCACGACGACCGGGTAGCCGACGTCGGCGGCGACCGTGACCGCCTCGTCGGTCGCGTACGCGAGCCCCGAGCGCGGCACGCCGAGCCCGATCTCCAGCATGGCGGCCTTGAACCGGGACCGGTCCTCGGCGGTGTGGATGGCGTCGACGCTGGCCCCGATCAGCGACACGTCGAACTCGTCGAGGACGCCGGCGTCGAAGAGGGCGACGGCGAGGTTCAGGGCGGTCTGGCCGCCGAGGGTGGGCAGCAGCGCGTCGGGGCGCTCCCGCTCGATCACCCGGGCCACGGTCTCGACGTCGAGCGGCTCGATGTAGGTGGCGTCGGCGAACTCGGGGTCGGTCATGATCGTGGCCGGGTTCGAGTTCACGAGCACGACCCGGTAGCCCTCGCGTCGCAGCACCCGGCAGGCCTGGGTGCCGGAGTAGTCGAACTCGCAGGCCTGCCCGATGACGATCGGGCCGCTGCCGAGCAGGAGGATCGTGTGCAGGTCGTCGCGGCGGGGCACGGCTAGCGCGCCCCGGCCATCACGGCGGTGAACTCCTCGAAGAGGTAGGCGGCGTCGTGCGGCCCCGGGCCCGCCTCGGGGTGGTACTGCACCGAGAAGGCCCGGCCGCCGAGGGCGGTGAGGCCCTCGCACACGCCGTCGTTGAGGTTCACGTGGGTGCGCTGCACGTCGGCGACGCCGTCGACCTCCACCGAGTAGTTGTGGTTCTGGCTCGTGATCTCGACCCGGCCGCTGGCCTCGTGGCGCACCGGGTGGTTGGCGCCGTGGTGCCCGAAGTGCAGCTTCTGCTTCGTGGCCCCGAAGGCGAGGCCGAGAAGCTGGTGGCCGAGGCAGATCCCGAAGACCGGCACTCGGTCCAGGAGGGCGCGCACGGTGTCGACGGCGCCGCGCACCCCCTCGGGGTCGCCGGGCCCGTTCGAGAGGAACACGCCGTCGGGGTGGCGCGCGAGCACGTCGTCGGCCGGCGTCGTCGCCGGGACCACCTCGACGCGGCAGCCGGCGCCGACGAGGTGGCGGAGCAGCGTGGTCTTGACGCCGTAGTCGTAGGCGACGACGCGGAAGGGCGCCTCGTCGTCCCCCACGGTGTACGCGCGGTCGGTCGTGACGTCGGCGACGAGGTCGATCCCCTCGGTGCTCGGCGCCCGCGCCGCCGCCGCGCGCACGGCGGGCTCGTCGGCGCCGAAGGCGCCGGGCAGCGACCCGGCCCGGCGGAGGTGGCGGGTGAGCCGGCGGGTGTCGATCCCGGCGATCCCGGGGACGCCGCGCGCGGCGAGGTAGGGCCCGAGGGCGCCGGCGGCCCGCCAGCTGCTCGGGCGGTCGGTGAGCTCCCGGACCACGACCCCGCGGCAGAACGGCCGGCGGCTCTCGGTGTCGTCGCCGTTCACGCCGTAGTTGCCGATGTGCGGGTACGTGAAGGTGATCACCTGCCCGGCGTAGGACGGGTCGGTGATGATCTCCTGGTAGCCGCAGAGGGCGGTGTTGAACACGACCTCGCCGACGGCGACGCCGCCGGCCGGGTCGGCACCGACCAGCTCGCCCTCGAAGGTGGCGCCGTCGGCGAGGACGAGGGCGCCGTCGACCGTCACCGCTGGGCCTCCCCGTCGACGACCACCGGCTCGCCGCCGCGCAGGGTGTGGCGGACCCGCCCCGTGAGCGTGCGCCCGGCGTACGGCGTGTTGCGGGCCCGGCTGGCGAGCCGGGTCGGGTCGACGGTCCAGGTGGCGGCGGGGTCGACGACGCAGAGGTGCGCGGGCCGGCCGGGCGCGACCGGCCCGCCGTGGTCCCCGAGCCCGGCGATGGCGGCCGGTCGCCACGAGAGGAGCGCGAGCGCGTCGGCGAGGGTCAGCGTCCCGGGCCCGACGAGCTCGGTGATCGTGAGCGCCAGCGCGGTCTCGAGCCCGAGCATCCCCGGCGGGGCCTCCTCGAACGGCCGCTCCTTCGTCTCGGGGGCGTGCGGCGCGTGGTCGGTGGCGATGGCGTCGAGGGTCCCGTCGGCGAGCCCGCGCTTGATCGCGGCGACGTCGGCCGGCGACCGCAGCGGCGGGTGCACCTTGAAGAGCGGGTCGAAGCCGGCGCAGTCAGCGTCGGTGAGCGTGAAGTGGTGGGGCGCGGCCTCGGCCGTGACCCGGAGGCCGGCGCGCTTGGCCTCGGCGATGATCCCGACCGCGCCGGCGGTCGAGACGTGCAGGAAGTGCACCGGCATCCCCGTCAGCTCGGCGAGCATGCAGTCCCGGGCGACGATGCTCGACTCCGCCACCGCGGGCCGGCCCGGGATGCCGAGCCGGCTCGACCACTCCCCCTCGTGCATGTGCCCGCCGGCGCAGAGCGCCGGGTCCTCGGCGTGCTCGGCGATCACCGCGCCGGGCAGGGACGCCGAGTACTCGAGGGCGTGACGCAGGACGGCGGCGGACTCCACGCAGGCCCCGTCGTCGGTGAAGACGCGCACGCCGAGCGCGTGCAGCTCGCCCATCGGCGCCAGCGCGACGCCGGCCCGGCCCTTCGTGACGCAGCCCGCGGCGCGCACGTCGCAGACGGAGCGGGCGCCAGCCGCGAGGACGGCCGCGACGACCGCGGGGTCGTCCAGGGGCGGCTCGGTGTTCGGCATCGCCACCACGGCCGTGAACCCGCCGAGGGCGGCGGCCCGGGCGCCGGTCTCGATGGTCTCGGCCTCCTCGTGGCCGGGCTCGCGCAGGTGGGCGTGGAGGTCGACGAGGCCGGGGGCGACGACGCAGCCCGACGCGTCGAGGGTGCGGTCCCCGCGGAGGCCCTCGCCGACGGCGCGGACGAGCCCGGCCTCGACGAGCACGTCGGCGGCGCGCTCGCCGGTGGCGTCGACGACCCGGCCGCCTCGGAGCACCAGCGAGTCAGGCAACCGGCGCTCCGGAGCCGAGGAGCCGGTACAGCACCGCCATGCGCACGGCGACGCCGTTCGCGACCTGCTCGGTGATCACCGACGCCGGGCCTTCGGCCACCTCGGCCTCGATCTCCACGCCCCGGTTCATCGGGCCCGGGTGCATGATCAGCGTGTCGGGCTTCAGGCGCGACGCGCGCTCGCGGGTGAGCCCGTAGCGGGTCGTGTACTCGCGCAGCGACGGGAGCAGCGCCGCGTCTTGCCGCTCGTGCTGGATGCGCAGCAGGTACACGACGTCGAGGGTCGGGAGCAGGTCGTCGAGGTCGTCGCTGGTCTCGGCCGGCCAGCCCGCCAGCGACTCCGGGAGCAGCGTGGGCGGCGCCACGAGGGTCACCTCGGCGCCGAGGGCGGCGAGGGCCTTGGCCGTGCTGCGGGCCACCCGCGAGTGCCGGACGTCACCGACGATCGCGACTCGTGCCCCGTCGAGGCCGGTGCCGCGGTGACGGCGCAGCGTCAGCGCGTCGAGGAGCGCCTGCGTCGGGTGCTCGTGCCGCCCGTCGCCGGCGTTCACGACCGCGGCGTCGACCCAGGTGGCGACCCGATGGGGCACGCCGGCGGCGCGGTGGCGGACGACGATGGCGTCGACGCCCATCGCCTCGATGGTCTGCACCGTGTCGCGCAGGCTCTCGCCCTTGGCGATCGACGACCCGTTCACGGTGAACGCCATCGTGTCGGCGGACAGCCGCTTCGCCGCGGTCTCGAACGAGAGGCGGGTGCGCGTCGAGTCCTCGTAGAAGAGCGAGACGACCGTCTTGCCGCGCAGCGCGGGGACCTTCGGGATGTCGCGCCGGGTCACCTCGAGGAACGACTCGCCGAGGTCGAGGAGCTCCTCGAGCCCGTCGCGTCCCAGGTCGTCCACGGACAGCAGATGGCGCATCAGGCCTCCTTCTCCACGCCGGCCTCGGGCCCCGGGTCGGCGGGGCCCCACAGCTCGATGCCGGCCTCGTCGCCGTCGACCTCGGCCAGCCGCACCCGGATGTCCTCGGCCCGCTTCGTCGGCAGGTTCTTGCCGACGAAGTCGGCCCGGATCGGCAGCTCGCGGTGGCCGCGGTCGACCAGGACCGCCACCTGCACCGCTCGGGGCCGGCCGAGCTCGGTGAGCGCGTCGAGGGCGGCGCGGACCGTCCGCCCCGTGAAGAGGACGTCGTCGACGAGGACGACGGTGCGGCCGGTCACGTCGATCGGCACCTCGGTGGGGCCGAGGGGCTGCACGGGCCGGATGCCGATGTCATCGCGGTAGAAGGCCACGTCGAGCGCGCCGACCGGCACCGACACGCCCTCGAAGCCCTCGATGGCGGCGGCGAGCCGGCGGGCGATGGCGACGCCCCGCGTGTAGAGGCCGACGAGCAGGAGGTCGTCGGCGCCGTGGTTGCGCTCGACGATCTCGTGGGCGATCCGGGTGTGGGCCCGCCGCAGGTCGTCGGCCGAGAACACCCGGGCCCGGAACACGAAACGGCCACCCTCTCGGGTGGCCGGGCCTTCGGGCTCAGGTTGGGCGGCGCCGGGCGCGCTCATGTCGTGTCCTCCGTAGGGGCCTCACGGAGCCCCCTTCACGGGCTGGGTCCTGTATAGCAGCGCGGCGGCGCGACGCGCGCGGACCCCCGCGCCCGCGACCGCCGGCTACCGGTTCGGCTGGTCGCCGGCGGCGGCGGCCCTCGCCATCTCCTCGAGCCGGTCGAGCATCGGCATGCGCTCCTGGCCGACCTCGTCGAAGCGGGCCGCGATCTCCTCGGGGGTCCAGCGGCCCGCCTTCCGCATGGACCGCACCTCCGCGGGCTGGTTCCAGACCGCGATGATCCCGTCGTTGGCCGTGTACACCTGCCCGGTGACGCGCCGGGCGTCGGCGCCGAGGAGGAACACGACCATCGGGGCGACGTCCTCCGGCTCGCCCATCTCGAGGCCGAAGGGCACGTTGCCGGACATGCGGCTCTTGGCGACCGGCGCGATCACGTTCGCGGTCACCCCGTACTTGTGGAGGCCGAGCGCCGCGCTCCGCACGAGCGAGACGATCCCGCCCTTCGCCGCGCTGTAGTTGGCCTGGGCGACGCTGCCGGCGAAGGCGCCGGAGGTGAAGCCGATGAGCGTGCCCGACCGCTGGGCCCGCATCAGCGGCGCCGCGGCTCGGAACACGGTGAAGGTGCCCTTCAGGTGCGTCTCCACGACCGGGTCCCACTCGTCCTCGGTCATGTTGAAGAGCATCCGCTCCCGCAAGATCCCGGCCACGCAGACCACCCCGTCGATGCGCCCGTAGGTGTCGACCGCGGTCTGGACGATCCGGGCCCCGCCCGCCATCGTCGTCACCGTGTCCGCCACCGCGACGGCCTGGCCACCGGCGGCGGTGATCTCGGCGACGACGGCGTCGGCGACCTCGCTGTTCGGGTCCTGGCCGTCGATGCTCACCCCGAAGTCGTTCACGACCACGTTGGCGCCGGCGGCGGCGACGCCGAGCGCGACGGCGCGCCCGATGCCGCGGCCGGCGCCGGTGACCGCGATCGTCTGGCCGTCCAGGTACCCCACGGTGCCTCCCTCGTCGGCGGGCGAAACTACTTCGGCACGTCGCCGAGCAGCGTCTCGACCAGCTCCCCCTCGAGGTACGTGAGCCACGTGTAGGCGGCGATCACGGCCGCGTTCGGGTCGTCGGGGCCGACCTCGCCGAGGTCGACCTCGTCGGTGACGCCGAGGCGCGCCCCGAGGGCCAGGCGGGCGTCGTTCAGCACCGACAGCCAGGCGTTCACGTCGTCGGGCTCGAGGTGCACGACGACCCGGTCGCGCCGGGCGGGCTGGGCGCCCTCGAGCGTGGCCGCGAGCCGGGTCAGCGCGTCGAGCCGGCCCGCCAGGAGGCCGGGGTGGACGAGCTCCTGCCACTCCTGCTCGGCCTGCTCCTCGGTCGGGTCGAGGTAGGCGCGGGGGAAGAGCCGCTCCCGGGCGGGGTCGTCGCTCGCCCCGTCGTAGAGGGCGCGCAGCTGCGCGGGGAGGTCGCGCACCAGCTCGAGCTCGGCGGGCTCGAGCGTCACGTCGAGGCTGCCGTCGCGGCGGCGCGAGAACCGACGCATCATCACGACGAGTGCTCCATCGTGGCCCAGAGCCCGTGGGCGTGGAGGCGGGCGACGTCGGCCTCGGCCTTCTCCCGGTTGCCGTCGGACACGATGGCCTTGCCCTCGTGGTGGACCTGGAGCATGAGCCGGGTGGATTTCTGGCGCGAGTACCCGAACAGCTTCTGGAACACGAAGACGACGTACGACATGAGGTTCACGGGGTCGTTCCACACGATGACGAGCCAGGGCCGGTCGACCTCGACGACCTCGTCGAGCTCGGGCTCCTGGACCTCGAGCGGCGCCGGCGGCGCCGGCGGCGCGGTGGAGCTCACGACCGCACCTGGTCGGCGATGCGGGCGAGCAGCGCGTGCACGAACCGACCCGAGTCCTGCGTCGAGTACTGGTGGGCGAGCTCGACGGCCTCGTCGATCACCACGCCGACCGGCAGGTCGGGCTGCCACCCCAGCTCGTAGGACCCGATGCGCAGCAGGGCCCGGTCGACCGCGGGCATGCGCTCGACCGCCCACCGCTCCGAGAACCGGCCCAGGAGCTGGTCGAGCTCGGCCCGGTGGTCGCCGACGCCGCGCAGCAGGGTGACCGTGTACTCGTCGGGCGGCGCCGGGAGCTCGGCCAGCAGCGCGTCGGGGGTCTCGCCCTTGGCCTCGAGCTCGTAGCAGAGCGCCAGCGCCCGCTCCCGTGCCTCGCGTCGCGTCGCCATGGCCGCTCGGTGCCCTCACGCCCGGGCGAGGTACTCCCCGGTGCGCGTGTCCACCTTCACCGCCTCGCCGGGGCCGACGAACAGCGGCACCTGCACGACGAGCCCGGTCTCGAGCGTGGCCGGCTTCCGGGCGCCGGAGACCCGGTCGCCCTGGACGCCGGGCTCGGTCTCGGTGACCACGAGCTCGACGGCGGCGGGGAGCTCGACGCCGAGCACCTGGCCGTCGTAGACGGGCAGCACGGCGTGGTCGCCTTCCTTCAGGTACTGGACCGCGGACCCGAGGCTCGAGCCGTCCACGTGGAGCTGCTCGTAGTCGCCCTCGTCCATGAAGACGTAGGCCGGGCCCTCCCGGTACAGGTACTGCATCTCGCGCTTGTCGATGACGGCGAGCGGGACCTTCTCGTCGGCGCGGAACGTCCGCTCGAGGACGGCGCCGGTCCGGAAGTTCTTGAGCTTCGTGCGCACGAAGGCGCCGCCCTTGCCCGGCTTCACGTGCTGGAACTCGACCACGGTCATGAGGCCCTCGGGCAGGTTCAGCGCCATGCCGTTCTTCAGGTCGTTCGTGGAGACGCTCACGGGTCCTTCTCGTTCAGTTTGGCGCGACGACGAGGGCCTTCGGCGCCTCGGTGAGGGGCACGGCGCCGTCGCCGGTGACCACGACGGTGTCCTCGATGCGGACCCCGCCGACGCCCGGGAGGTACACCCCGGGTTCGACGGTCACGACCGTGTTCGCGTCCAACGTACCAGGCGCCGTGCGGGCGACTCGGGGGGCCTCGTGGATCTCGAGGCCGACGCCGTGGCCGGTGCCGTGGACGAAGGCGTCGCCGAGCCCGGCGGCGTCGATGACGTCCCGGCTGGCGCGGTCGACGTCGGCGCACGCGGCGCCGGGGTGCACGGCGGCGCGCCCGGCCCGCTGGCTGGCGGCGACGAGCTCCCAGAGCCGGCGCGCCTCGGGGCCGGGGTCGCCGACCGACACGGTGCGCGTGATGTCGGAGCAGTAGCCGTCGACGACGCAGCCGAAGTCGAGCACGACGAGCTCGCCGGGTCCGATGGGCCGGGTGCTGGGCCGGGCGTGCGGCTTCGCCGCGTTCGGGCCGCTGGCCACGATCGGGTCGAAGCTCATGCCGGTGGCGCCGCGGGAGCGCATGGCGTGCTCGAGCGCGACCGCGAAGTCCGCCTCGGTAGGGCCGGCGGCCAGGCTCGGGAGCAGCTCGGCGAGGGCGTCGTCGCCGATCGCGCAGGCGGCGCGGATGCGGGCGACCTCGCCGGGGTCCTTGACGAGGCGCAGGTCCTCGACCAGGTTCTCGGTCGGGACGAGCTCGGTGGCGGCGAGCCGCTCGGCCAGGCGGCGCTGCGCCGCCCACGTGATCCCGTGCGCCTCGAGCCCGAGCCGCGGGTACGGGGCGACGGCGCCGGCGAGCACGTCCTGCTGGCGCGCCTCGGTGCGCCCGATCTCGACCCGCGCCGCGACGCCGGCGGCGTCCAGCTGCTCGCGCACCTGGGTCTCGTACCGGCCGTCGGTCACGACCAGCAGCTCCTCGGGGGCGACGAGCAGGGTCGCGGCGGAGCCGGTGAACCCGGTCAGGTAGCGGACGTTCGGGAGCCGGGTGACGAGGAGCGCGTCCACGCCGGCGTCGCCGAGCCGGGACCGGAGCCGGGACGCCCGGCCGCGGACGTCCATCGGGGGGAGGGCCGCGCTCACGCCCGCGCGCCGCCCCGCGCCGCCAGGACGGCCAGCGCGGCCTCGGCCGCCAGCCGGTAGCCGGCGCGCCCGAACCCCGACACCGTGCCGGTCACGACCGGGGCCAGGACCGACGTCCGGCGCCAGTTGTCGCGTGCCGCGGGGTTCGTCAGGTGCAGCTCGACCGCGACCCCGTCATAGGTCGCGACGGCGTCGGCGAGCGCGTAGGAGTAGTGGGTGAGCGCGCCCGCGTTGAGGATCAGGGCCGGGCAGCGGTGCCGGGCGCCCTGGACGGCGTCGACGAGCTCGCCCTCGTGGTTCGACTGGAGGTGCTCGAGCTCGTGGCCGGCGGCGACGACGACGGCGCGGGCGTCGTCCACGCACGTCTCGAGGCGGTCGGTGCCGTAGATGGCGGGCTCGCGCTCGCCGAGCAGGTTCAGGTTCGGGCCCGACAGGAGGAGGATCGTGGCCACGCCTCAGCCTCCCACGCCGACCGCGGCGAGCGCGCGCTCGATCATCGCCGGCGGCGGGTCGTCGACGACCTCGAGCCCGTCGGGGCCGGGCAGCACGAACGCGAGCGACCGGCGCACCTTCTTGTCGCGTCGCATGGCGTCGAGCAGCTCGCCCGGGCCGCGGTCGGCGGGCACGGCCGTCGGGAGGCCGAGCGTCGTGAGCAGCGCCCGGGCCCGCTCGACCGTGGCGTCGTCGACCCGCTCGAGCGCCCGGGCCAGCTCCGCCGCGAACACGAGGCCGACCGCGACCGCCTCCCCGTGGGCGAGCGCGTACCCGCTCGTGGTCTCGAGCGCGTGGGCCAGCGTGTGGCCGTAGTTCAGCGCCGCCCGGGCCCCGGTCCGCTCCTCGGGGTCCCGGGCCACGACCGCCGCCTTCACCGCCGCCGACTCGGCGACGAGGTCGGTCAGCACCGACGGGACGCGGGCCCACACGCCGTCGACGTGCCGAGCCAGGAGCGCGGCGACGGCGTCGCCGCCGGGCAGCAGCGCGTACTTCGCCACCTCGCCGAGGCCCGACCGGTACTCGGCGTCGGGCAGGGTCGCCAGCGTGGCCACGTCGGCGAGCACGGCGACCGGCTGGTGGAAGGCGCCCACGAGGTTCTTGCCCTCCGGGAGGTTCACCGCGGTCTTGCCGCCGATGGCGGCGTCGACCATCGCCAGCAGCGTCGTCGGCGCCTGCACCACCGCGACGCCCCGGTGGTAGACCGCGGCCGCGAACCCCACGGTGTCGCCGACGACGCCCCCGCCGAGGGCGACGACGGCGTCGCCCCGGCGCAGCCCCCACGTCGCCAGCTGGCGGCAGAGGACCTCGACCGTCGCGAGCCGCTTCGCCGCCTCGCCCTCGTCGATCGTGAAGCAGGCCACGTCGCGCCGGCCGTCCCGCAGCGCCTCGGCGGCCGCGGGCGCGTGCGCCTCGGCCACGACGCCCTGGCTCACGAGCGCGACCCGGTCCCGCCCGCCGAGCGCGTCACCGAGGCGAGCGAGCACGCCCTCCCCGACGACGACGTCGTACGGCGGGTCGACCGCCACCGTCACGCGGCGCAACCGGCGAACTCCTCCAGGACGGCGTCGGCGACCTGCTCCGGCGTCCGGTGGTCGGTGGCCACGGCGGCGTCGGCGACGGCGCGGTAGACGGCGTCGCGGCGCGCCGCCAGCTCGGTCAGCGCGGCGAGGGCGTGGTCGCCGGCCAGCAGCGGCCGCTCGACGCCGTCGGCCTCGACCCGCTCGGCGAGGACCGCCGGCTCGGCGCGCAGCCACACCACGAAGCCGCAGGCGTGGAGGAGGGCCCGGTTGCCGGCGTCGAGGACGGCCCCGCCGCCGCAGGCGATCACGAGCGACGCCGGCGCCGCGCACGCGTCCGCGACCGCGGCGCGCTCGACGGCGCGGAACTCCTCCTCGCCCCGGGCGAAGAGCTCGGCCACTCGGGCGCCGGCGAGGAGCTCCACGAGGTCGTCGGTGTCGACGAACGGTCGCCCGAGCCGCATCCCGCAGCGGGCGCCGACCGTGCTCTTGCCGACGCCCATGAGCCCGACCAGGACGAGGTGGCGACGGGCGAGGCCGCTCACCGCAGCCCAGCGACGAACGCCTCGTGGTTGCGGAGCAGCTCGGGCAGCGAGTCGCCGCCGAACTTGCGGATCGCCTCCCCCGCCAGGACGAGCGCGACCATGGTCTCCGCCACCACGCCGGACGCCGGGACCGCGGTCACGTCCGTGCGCTCCTTGAACGACACCGTGGGCTCCTTGGTCTCGACGTCGACGGTGCGCAGCACGGGCCGGTTCAGGGTGGCGAGCGGCTTCATCGCCACGCGCGCGACGAGCAGGTCGCCGGTCGTCATGCCGCCCTCGGTGCCGCCGGCGCGCGCCGAGCCCCGCTGGTAGGCGGCGGCGTCCTCGTCCCAGAGGATCTCGTCGTGGGCGGCGCTGCCCCGGCGGGCCGCGGTGGCGAAGCCGTCCCCGAGCTCGACGCCCTTCATGGCCTGGATGCTCATGAGCGCCTGCGCCAGCAGCCCGTCGATCCGCCGGTCCCAGTGCACGTGCGAGCCGAGCCCGGCCGGCACCCCGTAGCCGAGCACCTCGACGACCCCGCCGACCGAATCGCCGGCCGCCGCGGCCGCCTCCACCTCGGCGACCATCGCCGCCTCGGCGTCGGGGTCGAAGCACCGCACCGGCGAGGCGTCGACCGCCTCGAGGTCGGCCGGCTTCGGACGCCGCTCGGCGGCCGCCCGCGCTCCGCCGAGCGCCACCACGTGGCTCAGGACCTGGGTGCCGAGCCGCGCCAGCAGGGCCTTCGCCAGCGCGCCGGCGGCGACGCGGGCCGCGGTCTCCCGGGCGCTGGCCCGCTCGAGCACGTCCCGGGCGTCGTCGAACCCGTACTTCTGCATGCCGACCAGGTCGGCGTGGCCGGGTCGGGGCTGGCGCAGGGGCCGCTCGGTGCGGCCCGGCGCCGGCGACATCTCGTCCTCCCACTTCGGCCACTCGGTGTTGCGGATCACGACCGCGACCGGGGAGCCGAGGGTGCGGCCGTGGCGGACCCCGCCGAGGAACTCGACGTCGTCGCGCTCGAGCCGCATGCGGGGCCCCCGGCCGAAGCCCAGCCGTCGGCGGGCCAGCTCGCCCGCGACGTCCTCGATCGTGATCGGCAGACCGGCGGGAAGTCCCTCGACGATGACCACGAGGGCAGGCCCGTGGGACTCCCCCGCGGTCAGGAAGCGCAGCACGCGGGACTCCTTCGGACGAGCGCCGACCGCGGCGCTCGCGGCGAGCGGTCAGCCCAGGATACCGGCGGGAGCGGGCCGACCCGGGGACAGTTCAGCCCAGCAGGCGGCCGCTCGGCGCGGCCAGGATGACGACCATGGCGCCGGCGGCGAGGAAGGGCCCGTAGGAGAGCGCGGTGTCGGCCCGCACGCGGCGAGCGGCGAGCGCGACGAGCGCGAAGCCGGCCGCGAGGAGGACCCCGACCGCGAACCCGTTGAGGACCGCCTCCACCGACCGCCACCCGAGCGCCAGCCCGAGCACCGCCGCCAGCGTCACGTCGCCGCCCCCGAGCGCGGCCGGGTTCACGAGCCGCAGCACGAAGAAGACGGCGTACGCGCCGGCGGCGCAGAGCACGGCGCGCACGAGCGCGTCACCGTCGTGATTCAGGCCCGCCGCCAGCCCGAACAGCGCCAGGGCGGCGAGCGCGAGCGGCCACACGATCCGGCGCGGCAGCAGCCGCTGGCGGAGGTCCACGACCGTGAGCGCCACGAGGCCGGCGCCGACGACCAGGTACGGGGGGAGGTCCCAGGAGGTCCCCACCCGCGCCGCCAGCCCGGCCCAGAGCGCGGCGGTGCCGACGACCATCGCCCGCCCCCACCATTGGTGGAGCACCGTCCCGGGCATGGGCCGCGGGCCGTCGGCGACCGTCCGGCCGTCGTCGCTCGCCACCACGTCGACCGGGAGCCACACCGCGGCGGCGGCGCCGGCCACGCCGCAGCCGGCGACGAGCGCCGCGTTCACGCCTCGCCGCGCGCCGCCGCCCGCATCACCTCGAGCGGCGCCGGCTCCCCGGTGAAGAGCGTGAACGAGCGGGCCGCCTGGTGCACGAGCATCCCGAGGCCGTTCAGCGCCCGCGCCCCGCGGGCCCGCGCCGCCGCGAGGAGCGGCGTCTCCTCGGGCTCGTACACGGTGTCGACGACGACCTGCTCGGCGGAGAGCCGCTCGGCGTCGAAAGGGGGCGCTTCGTGCCGCATGCCGAGCGGCGTGGCGTTCACGACCACGTCGCTGGCGCCGACCGCCTCGTCGAGGTCGGCCCACGGGACCGGACGGGCGCCCGGCGCGAGGGCCGCGACCGCGCACGCGGCCTCCGGCCGACGGGCGGCCACCGCGACCCGGGCCCCGGCCCGGCCGAGCGCGTGCGCGACCGCGCGCGCGGAGCCGCCGGCACCGACCAGGAGCACGCGGGCGCCGTCGAGCTCGACGCCGGCCTCCCGGGCCGCGTCGACGAACCCGTCGCCGTCGGTGACGGCCCCGCGCAGCTCGCCGTCGCGGACGACGACCGTGTTCACCACCGCGACCGCGCCGGCCGTCGCGTCGAGCTCGTCGCAGGCCCGGGCCGCCTCCGCCTTGTGGGGCATCGTCACGTTGCAGCCGGCGGCGCCGAGGGCCCGCAGCCCGACCAGGGCGTCGCGCACCGCGCCCACCGCGACCGGGAAGGCGACGTACACCCAGTCGAGCCCGAGCGCCCGGTAGGCGGCGTTGTGGATCGCGGGCGACCGCGAGTGGCCGACCGGCAGGCCGATGATCCCGGTGACGGTGGTGTGCCCGCTCGGGGCCAGCGTCACAAAATGCCCTTCTGGCGGGCCGCGGCGATGTTGTGGTTCTGCTGCTGCAGGGTCGTCGCGAACGCCAGCTTCCCGCTCGAGTCGGCGACGACGTAGTAGAGGTACGGGACGTTCGGCGGCTGCAGCGCCGCCTGCAGGGCGGTGGCGGTGACGCTGGCGATCGGCGTCGGCGGCAGCCCCGCCACCCGGTACGTGTTGTACGCGGAGCTCAGCTTCTTGTCGGCGGCCGTCGGCACCGGCGGGCAGCCGCCCTTGGCGTAGCAGAGCGTGGCGTCGATCTGGAGCGGCATCCTCGCCTTCAGGCGGTTGTAGATGACGCTGGCGACGAGCGGCGCGTCGCTCGGGAGCTTCGCCTCTTGCTGCACGAGCGACGCCACGATCACGGTCTGGTACGGGGTGACGGCGGTGGCGGCGCCGAGCCCGACCTGGTCGCCGATCTGGTCGAACCGGCTCACGAGGCGGCGCGTGATCGACGCCGTGCCCTCGTTCGGCAGCACGAAGTACGTGTCCGGGTACAGCACGCCCTCGAGGGAGTTGACGGAGGCCGGCAGGTACTTCGAGCGGATCGTGCCGGAGCTCGCGAGCGACGTGAAGGACGCCTTGTCGTGGCCGGGCAGGTTGCCGACCACGTCCCCGATCTGCGACACGGTGAGCCCGGGGCGCAGCAGCAGCTGCAGCTGCCCGGACGGCGCCGACTTCGGCGTCGGCTTCGAGGAGCCGCCGCTCGAGAAGATGTTCGGCGCGATCGTGATGACGGCCAGGAGCAGCAGCGGGATGGTGAGCACCCCGATCGTGATGGCCACCAGCATCGTGCGACGGGCGGCCTGGTCGTCGCCGTTGCCGCCGCCCCCACCGCCGCCCGTCCCCCCACCGCCGCCGCCCGTCCCGCCGCCGACGTTCACGACCGGGGTCGGGTCGGTGGGCGCGTCGGCCCACGGGGGCGCCTCGTCCGCCGGCCTCGTCGTGGTCGCCGTCGAGGCGCCGCCGGCCCGGTCCCGTGGGCGGCCGCCCCCGCCGCGACCGGGGCGTCGCTCCCGCGGCGACTCGCCGCCGTCGGTGCCGCCGTCGGGTGCCTGCCCGGGCCGGTGCGCGCTCGGGCGCACCCAGCCCCCGTCCTTCTCCGTCACCGACGTGACTCTAGGTAGGACTGGAGGATCACCGCGGCCGCGGCGGCGTCGACCGGCCGGCGCCGGGCCCGTCGGCGGCCGCCGGCCGCCAGCGCCCGCTCGGCCACGACGGTGGAGAACCGCTCGTCGTGCACCTCGACGGGCAGCTCGGGGCCGGCGGCGGCGCGGAGGGCCGCCACCTCGGCCCGGGCCGCCCGGGCGGCCGGCCCCTCGCGACCGGAGAGGGAGCGGGGCAGGCCGACCACGATGCGGGTGGCCCCGAGGTCGCGCGCGGCGGCGACGATCGCCCGGCGGTCGGCGTCCGGGTCGTCGCCCCGGTCGAGCACGCCGTGCGGCGTGGCGAGGGTCCCGCTCGGGTCCGACACGGCCAGGCCGACGCGACGCGTCCCGAGGTCGACGCCGAGCACCCGGCCCGGCCGCGGCTCAGGCGTCGGCCGGCCCACGGGCGTCGCGGGCCGAGCGCTCGAGGACGGCGCGCGCCTCGTCGAGCGCGGCCACGTTGCGCCCGCCGCCCACCGCGACGTCCGGCGCCTTGCCGGTGCCGCCCCCGAGCACGGCGGCGACCGGTCGGGCGATCTCGCTCGCCGTGACCCCGCGCCCGACGAGGTCCGCGCTCACCGCCACGACGACGGTGGCGCTGGCGCCGTCGGGGCCGGCGCCGACGAGCCCGACCACGCCCCCGCCGAGCGCGTCGCGCGCGGCCACGGCCAGGGCCCGCAGCTCGTCCGCGCCCCGCCCGTCGCGCCGATCGACGACGACGCCGTCGACGGCGGCCGCCGCGAGGTCCGACGCCTCCGCGACCGCGCCGCGCGCCCGCTGGGCCGAGAGCTCGGCCTGGAGGGCCCGCACCTCGTCGCGGAGCCGCTCGACCCGGCCCGGGAGCTCCTCGGGCTTCACCCGCAGGGCGGTGGCGGCGGCGCGCAGGGCCCGCTCCTCGTCGTGGATCCGGGCCAGCGCGTCGGCGCCCGTCACGGCCTCGATCCGTCGGAGGTTGGCGCCGATCGAGCTCTCGCTCACGATCTTGATCGGCCCGATGAAGCCGAGGGCGTGCACGTGGGTGCCGCCGCACAGCTCGAGCGAGTGCTCGCCGGCCTCGAGCACGCGCACGAGGTCGCCGTACTTGTCGCCGAAGAAGGCGATGGCGCCGAGCGCCTCGGCGTGCTCCTTCGTCGTCTCGTAGTGCCGCACGGGGGCGTCGGTGATGATCTCGGCGTTGGCGAGCGCCTCGACGCGGTCGAGCTCCTCGACGGTCACGGCGCGGTCGTGGCTGAAGTCGAAGCGCAGCCGGTCGGGGGCGACGAGCGAGCCGGCCTGCTTGACGTGCGGGCCGAGCACCTCGCGCAGGGCCCAGTGCAGGATGTGGGTTGCAGTGTGGTTCCGACGGATGCGGTCGCGTCGGTCGGCGTCGATCCGGGCCGTGACGAGGTCGCCGGCGGCGATCTCGCCCTCCTCGAGCCGGCCGTGGTGGGCGACGAGGCCCGGCAGCGCGTACGTGGTGTCGACGACGCGCACCCGCCCGTTCGGCCCGAGCAGGACGCCGGTGTCGCCGACCTGCCCGCCGGCCTCGGCGTAGAACGGGGTCCGGTCGAGCACGACGTCGACCTCGCCGTCGGCGGCGCGGTCGACGCGCCGGTCCCCCACGACGAGGGCCTGCACCGCCGCGTCGGGTGTCTCGTACTCGACCCGGCCCGTGAACTCGGTCGGGCCCACCTCCTCGAGCAGCGCCCGGTAG
Organism: Acidimicrobiia bacterium; assembly: GCA_035948415.1. Taxonomy (NCBI): domain Bacteria; kingdom Bacillati; phylum Actinomycetota; class Acidimicrobiia; species Acidimicrobiia bacterium. The sequence goes on from DASZJD010000086.1 coordinate 50,862, forward strand.
GCGGCGGTGCCGACCTCGCCCCCGGTCGCCTTGCGCGCCGCCGCGGCCCGTGACCGCTGCTCCTCCATGCGGGCCTCGAACCCGGCGCCGTCGACGGTGCGGCCTCGCTCCCCGGCGACCTCGCGGGTCAGGTCGATCGGGAAGCCGAGCGTGTCGTGGAGGAAGAAGGCGTCGCCGCCGCCGACGTCGCCCTTGGCGAGGAGGTCATCGAGCACCTCGAGGCCCCGCTCGAGGGTCTGGCGGAACCGCTCCTCCTCGCGCTCCACCGTGCGGGTGACCAGGTCGCGCTGCGAGACGATCTCCGGGTAGGCGTCGCCCATGACCTCGATCGTGGCCTCGGCCAGCGTCGGGGTCACGACCTGCTGGGCGCCGAGGAGGAAGGCGTGCCGGACCGCGCGCCGGATGATCCGCCGGAGCACGTAGCCGCGCTCCTCGTTCGAGGGCACCACGCCGTCGGCGACGAGGAAGGTCATGGTCCGGGCGTGCTCGGCGAGGATCCGGAGCGACACGTCGAGGTCGGGCTTGCGGCCGTACGTGACGCCCGTGACCCGCTCCGCGGTCTGCACGAGGGGGGCGAAGACGTCGATGTCGAAGATCGAGTCGACGCCCTGGAGGGCCATGAGGTTGCGCTCCAGCCCGGCGCCGGTGTCGATGCTCGGTCGGGGCAGCGGGACCTGGCCGTCGACGCGCTGGTCGAACTGCATGAACACCAGGTTCCAGAGCTCGATGTAGCGGTCGGGCGACTGCGCCGGTCCGCCGCCGGGCCCGAAGTCGTCCCCGAGGTCCCAGAACAGCTCCGACGACAGCCCGCAGGGGCCGGTGTCGCCCATGCGCCAGACGTTCTCCTCGTCGAGGCGCTGGATCCGCGCCGGCGGGAGCCCGACCTCGCGCCGCCAGATGCCGTCGGCGTCGTCGTCGGAGACGTGGACGGTCACCCAGAGCCGCTCGGGGTCGAGCTCGAGGACCTCGGTGAGGAACTCCCAGGCCCACGGGATCGTCTCGGCCTTGAAGTAGTCGCCGAAGCTGAAGTTCCCGAGCATCTCGAAGAAGCTGAAGTGCCGGTTCGTGCGCCCGATGTCGTCGAGGTCGTTGTGCTTGCCGCCGGCCCGGACGCACTTCTGGATCGACGCCGCCCGCGGCCAGGGCGGCGCCTCGTCCCCGACGAAGTAGGGCTTGAACGGCACCATGCCCGCCACCGTGAACAGCACGGTCGGGTCGTGCGGGATCAGCGCCGCCGAGGGGACGATGACGTGCCCGCGGGCGGCGAAGAAGTCGAGGAACGCGAGGCGCAGCTCGCCAGCGGTGCGGGGCGCCATGTCGCCAGGCTACTGCCCGGGGTCCTCGGCCTCTCCGGGGTTCGCCGACGACGCGAGCACGCGGCGCAGGCGGGTCTCGCGCGCGCGCATCTCGTCGCGGCCCTCGTGGAGCGCGCCGGTGACGTCGCGCCGCAGCCGGTCCGCGAGCCGCGCCGGCGCGTCCGCCGCCGTGGTGGCGTGCCGCCGGACCTGCCTCGCGGCGGCGACGCCGAGCCCGAAGCCGACCGTCAGCCAGAACGAGCGGCGGATCACCGGGGCGCGCCCCGCGGCGGGCGGGCCAGCCGGGCGACGGCCCGCCGCGCCCCCGCGCCGAACGCCACCGCCTTCACGAGCCGTCCGGTGACCGGCTCGAGGACCACGCGGGGTGGGGGCGGCTCCTCGCCCGCCGCTCGTCGGGCGCGCGCCGCCGCGTCACGCGCGGCGTCGAGCACACGCGCGCTGGACTCCTCGACCTCGGCGAGGCGCCGCTCGAGCGCGTGCACCCGGGCCTCGGACCGGCGGAGGCGGCGCGCCGCGCGCCACCCGCCCGCGGCGCCGGCGGCGAGCGCGGCGGCGAGGAGCCCGGCGAGGATCCACGCCGTCGTGCTCACGCCCCGGCCTCCCCGCGGTGCCCGTCGCGCTCGGGCGCCGGGGCGCCGGCGGCGCCGGGATCGGGGTCGACGTCCTCGCCGTGGCCGCTGGCGCGGTAGTAGCGGTGGTCGGCGGCCTCGGGCGGCCGGTAGTCCTGGTCGACCCAGCCCGACGGCTCGTGGTGCGGGTACCGGTAGCCGTCGCCGTGCCCGAGCCGCGCCGCGCCGGGGTAGGAGGCGTCGCGGAGGTGCACGGGCACGCGCGCCGGGGCGCCGTCCCGGATGTCGTGCGTCGCGGCGTCGAGCGCGGTCAGCACCGAGTTCGACTTCGGCGCCCGGGCCAGGTAGAGGACGGCCTGGGCCAGGTTCAGGCGCGCCTCGGGCAGCCCGACGTACTCGACGGCGCGGGCGGCGGCGTCGGCGACGAGCAGCCCGCGGGGGTCGGCGAGCCCGACGTCCTCGGAGGCGAGGATGACGAGCCGGCGGGCGATGAGCCGGGCGTCCTCCCCGGCCTCGAGCATGTGCGCGAGCCAGTAGAGGCCGGCGTCGGGGTCCGAGCCCCGGATGCTCTTGATGAACGCCGACAGCACGTCGTAGTGCTCGTCGTCGCCGTAGCGGAGGGCCCGCAGCGCCATCGCCGCCTCGGTGTCGGCGAGGGTGACCCGGTCCCGGCCCGCCTCGGCGGCGAGGGCCGCGGCGACGTCGAGGGACGTGAGCGCGTGCCGGGCGTCGCCGTCGGCGCGCGCGACGAGGTGATCGAAGGCGTCGTCGTCGAGCGTGACCGCGTCGCCGAGGCCGCGCGGGTCGTGGAGGGCGCGCGCGACGAGCTCGCGGAGGGCGTCGGGCCCGAGCGGCTCGAGCCGGAACAGCGTCGACCGGGACAGCAGCGGGCCGGTGAGCGAGAAGTAGGGGTTCTCGGTGGTGGCGCCGATCAGCACGAGGAGGCCCTCCTCGACGTGGGGCAGCAGGGCGTCCTGCTGGGTGCGGCTGAACCGGTGCACCTCGTCGAGGAAGAGGATGGTGCCCTGGCCCCGCTCGCCGAGGCGGCTGCGGGCCCTCGCCGCCACCTCCCGGACCTCCTTCACGCCCGCGCTCACCGCCGACAGCGGCTCGAAGGCCTGCCGGGTGGCGCCGGCGACGGTGCGGGCGATCGTGGTCTTGCCCGTGCCGGGCGGCCCCCACAGCACCACCGACGAGAGCCGGTCGGACTCGATGAGGGTGCGGAGCGGCTTCCCCGGCCCGAGGAGGTGACCCTGGCCGACCACCTCGTCGAGGGTGCGGGGCCGCAGCCGGGCGGCCAGCGGCGCCCGACGGGCCAGGCGCTCCTCGACCGAGGCGCTGAAGAGGTCGCTCACCCGCCGATCGTACGGCGGGGCGGGCGCGCGACCGGGAGGCCTACCGCCAGGTGACGGTGGCGACCGCCACGGGGTCGGCCAGCCCCTTCACCGCCAGGGCGCGCGGTTCGGTCACGTCGAAGCGGTCCCCGACCGTCGCCAGCGCCGCCGCCGAGGCCAGGATCTCGTCGCCGGCCGCCAGCCCCGCCACCCGGGCCGCCTCGTGGACGCCGCGGCCGAAGAAGTCGCCGTCCCGCTCGGTGGCCTCGGCGGCGTGGACGCCGATGCGGACCGGCGGCGCGAAGCCGTGCTCCTGCCGCTGCTCGGCCAGCCGGCGCTGGACCGCGACCGCGCACGCCAGCGCGGCGGCGGGCGTCTCGAAGGCGACGAAGAAGCCGTCACCCTCGTGCTTGACCTCGGTGCCGTCGTGGACCTCGAAGCAGGCCCGGAGGGTGCGGTCGTGCCAGGCGAGGAGGCGCTGCCAGGCGTCGTCCCCCATCGCCTCGAGCAGCCGCGTCGACTCGACGATGTCGGTGAACATGAAGGCCTTCTCGGTCCGGGTCGCCGGCGCGTCGGCGGCGAGCCGGCGGCGGACCCGCTCGGCGTCCCGCCGCGCGCCGAGGCGCTCGAAGGCGCGCGCGGCGGCGTCGAGCTCGAGCGTGGCGGTGGCCTGGTCGCCGCGGCGGCGGTGGCCCTCGGCGAGCAGGGTGCGGGTCTGGGCCGCCTCGTACGGCGCGTCCACCTCGCACCAGAGCCGGCAGGCGCGGTCGAGGAGGGCCAGGCCGCCGTCGACGTCACCGGCGGCGAGGGCCAGCTCCCCGTCGGCGTGGACGGCGGCCGCGGTCGTGGCCGGCGTCGCGCAGCGTTCGGCGACGGCGCGGAGCTCGGCCGCCGCCTCGCGGGCCTCGTCGAGGTGGCCGGCCGCCAGCTCGATCGTCACCGCGGCCGGGAGCACGGTCGGGCGCTCCTCCTGGGCCAGCACCGACGGGTGGTCGAGGGCGCGGCGGACGCAGGCCCGGGCCGCGTCGACGTTGCCGCGCTCGAGCTCGAGGAGCGCCAGCCCCGGCTGGGGGTCGGTGCCGAGCTCGAGCGCCCGCCCGAAGGATTCGGCGGCGGCGTCGAGGTCCCCGCGCCGGCGCTGGATCTCGCCGAGCTCCATGAACCCCCAGCCCGCGTACCGCGGCCCCGAGACGAGCAGCTCGTCGATCGCGGTCCGGGCGTCGAGCTCGGCGTCGGCGTAGTCACCGTGGATGCGCATCACCTCGGCCCGGTGGAAGCGACAGAGGCCGGGGAAGCCGTTCACGCGCTGGCGCTCGCACCATCGCAGGGACACCTGGGTCCACTCGCCGGCGCGGCCCCAGTCGCCGAGGTTGCGGCAGGCCCAGAGCGTGGCGCAGAAGATGGTGCCGGTGGCGACGAGCCCGAGCTCGCCGCCGACGGCGGCCGCGTTCGCCTCGTCGACCCGGGCCCGACCCTCCTCGACGCGCCCGGAGGCGAGGAGGGCGTGACCCTGCCAGAGCCGCCCCATCGCCTCGACGTCCCGGCTCCCGGTGCGCCGGCCGATGTCGACGGCGGCCTGGGCCTGCGCCAGGCCCTCCTCGAGGTCGCCGAGCTCGAGGACCCCGCGCGCGACCAGCGCGGCCAGGTGCCCGTGCTCGGCGCACTCGGGCACGTCCTCGAGCAGCCGGCCGGCCTGGGCGGCGCAGCCCACGGCGACGGCGCCGTCGCCGCGCTGCCAGTGCTCCCGCGCCAGGTCCAGGGTCACGCGCGCGGCGCCGCGCCGGTCCCCGTTGGCGCCGTAGCGCTCGACGGCGCGCTCGAGCAGCGGCACGACCTCGCCGGCGCGGCCCGACCACTTCGCGGCGTCGGCGAAGCGGACCAGGTCGTCGGCGTCGAGCGGGCGCTCCCCGTCCTCGGCCGCCAGCAGCTCGTACGACGCCTCCCAGTCGTGCCGCTCGAACGCGGCTCGGGCGGCGACGAGGCGCGTCTCGGCCGTCGTCGGCTCCATGGCCACCGATTGTTCCACCCGCCGCGGCGGCGCCGCGTCGAGGCCGTGCCGCGCCTCAGCGGCGCCGGGTGACGCTGAGGCCCAGCTCGCGCAGCTGCTCGGGGTCGATCGGGCTCGGCGCCCCCATGAGCGGGTCGGCGCCGGACTGGGTCTTCGGGAACGCGATCACCTCCCGGATGTTCTCCTCGCCGGCGAGGACGGCGACGAGCCGGTCGATGCCGACCGCGAACCCGGCGTGCGGGGGTGCCCCGTACCGGAAGGCGTCGAGGAGGAACCCGAACCCGGCGCGGGCGCGCGCCTCGTCGATGCCGAGGACGGTGAAGACCAGGGCCTGGAGCTCCGGGTCGTGGATCCGGACGCTGCCCGACCCGAGCTCCACGCCGTTCAGCACCAGGTCGTAGGAGAGCGAGCGCACGGCGAGGAGCCGCTCCCCCGCGCCGGGCACGAGCAGGTGCCGGTCGTCGGGGTGCGGGGCCGTGAACGGGTGGTGCGCGGGCACGGGGCGGCCGGCGTCGTCGAGGCCCTCGAAGAGGGGGAAGTCGAGGATCCAGACCAGGACGAGGTCCCGCTCGTCGACGGGGTGCGCCACCTCGACCCGGAGCGCCCCCAGGACGCGCACGACCGTCGGCTCGGGCCCGGCCACGATGAGGAGCAGGTCGCCCGGCCGGGCGCCGAAGACGTCGACGAGGCCGAGCGCCTCGGCGTCCGAGAGGTACTTCCGCACCGGCGACTCGAGCGCCCCGTGGTCGCCGACGACCATCCACACCAGCCCGGCGGCGCCGAGCGACTGGGCCCGCTCGACGAGGGCGTCGCGGCGGCCCCGGCCCAGCTCGGCGCCGCCCGGGACGCAGAGGCCTCGCACCGCGTCGGCCTGGAAGGCGCGGAACTCCGTGGCCGCCAGCGGCTCGCGGAGGTCGACGATCTCGAGCCCGACGCGCAGGTCGGGCTTGTCGGTGCCGTAGCGGGCCCGGGCCTCGTGCCAGGTGAGCGTGGTCGCGGTCGGCGCCGGCTCGCCGGTGGCGGCGGTGATCGCGTCGCGCACCGCCGACTCGATCACGCGTCGGACGTCGGCGCCGTCGGCGAAGCTCATCTCGGCGTCGAGCTGCATGAACTCGAGCTGCCGGTCGGCCCGCGGGTCCTCGTCGCGGAGGCAGCGGGCGATCTGGTAGTAGCGGTCGAGGCCGCCGACCATCAGCAGCTGCTTCAGGAGCTGGGGGCTCTGGGGCAGGGCGTAGAAGGACCCCGGCGACCGTCGCGCCGGCACGACGAAGTCGCGCGCCCCCTCCGGGGTCGACGCCACGAGCATCGGCGTCTCGATCTCGGTGAACCCGAAGCCGTCGAGCGCGGCGCGGAGGGCGTGGTTCACCCGCGCGCGCAGGTGCAGGTTCCGCTGGAGCCGCTCCGAGCGGAGGTCGAGGTACCGGTACTTCAGCCGCAGCCCCTCGTCGGCCTCGACGCGCTCGTCGACCGGGATCGGCGGCGGGTCGGCGCGGTTCAGCACCTCGACGGCGTCGGCCGCGACCTCGACGGCGCCGGTGGCGAGCTCGGGGTTCGCGGTGCCGTCCGGGCGCACGCGCACCTGGCCCTCCACCCGGAGCACGTACTCGGCGCGGATCGCGTGCACGTCGACGCCCGCCACGTGGGCGGGGTCGACGACGACCTGGACGACGCCGGCCACGTCGCGCAGGTCGAGGAACACCACGCCCCCGTGGTCGCGTCGCCCGGCGACCCAGCCGCAGAGCGCGACGTGGGCGCCGACGTGGTCGACCCGCAGGTCGCCGGCCCGGTGGGTGCGGAGGGCGGTGGCGGTCACGCGCCGTCCTCGGGCAGCGGCGGCTCGGCGCGGGCCCGCAGCCAGCCCGCGACCTGCTCGCGGGGGACCTCGCGCTGCTCGCCGCTCAGCAGGTCCTTGACCCCCACGGTGCCGCGCCCGGCCTCGGCCCGCCCGACCATGATCCCGAAGCGGGCGCCGGACCGGTCGGCGAGCTTCCACTGGGCCTTCACCGACCGCCCGCCGTAGGCGCGGTCGGCGCGCAGCCCGGCCTCGCGGAGCTCGGCGACGAGGGCGGTGGCGCTGGCGTCCCCGACCCCGTCGACCACGAAGGCGTCGAGCGCGGCGGCCACCGCGGGGAGCACGCCCTCGGCGTCGCAGGCGATGAGCACCCGCTCGACGCCGATCCCGAAGCCGATCCCGGGCGTCGGCGGTCCTCCCATCTCCTCGGCGAGCTCGTCGTAGCGGCCCCCGCCGCCGATCGCGTCCTGGGCCGCGTCGAGCGCGGCGCCGGCGAACTCGAACGTCGTGCTCGTGTAGTAGTCGAACCCGCGCACGAGTCGAGGCGTGAGCTCGTAGTCGATCCCGATGGCGTCGAGGCCCTGCTGCACCCGCTCGAAGTGCCGGCGGGCCTCCGTCCCGAGGTGCTCGGTGAGCTGGGGGGCGCGCTCGATCACGTCCTGCCACTCCTCCTGCTTGGTGTCGAGGAGGCGCAGGGGGTGGGCCTCGGCCCGGGCCCGGAACTCGGGGCCCAGCCCGCCGGCGTGGGCGAGGAGGTGCTGGCGGAGGCGGTCGACGAACGCGGCCCGGTCGGCCGGGTCCCCCATCGAGTTCAGCCGTAGCGTCACCTGCCGCAGGCCGAGGTCACGGTAGAAGCCGTGCGCGAGCGCGATGACCTCCACGTCGACGTCGGGGTCGTCGAGCCCCAGCACCTCGGCGCCGAGCTGCCAGTGCTGGCGGTAGCGGCCGCGCTGCGGCCGCTCGTAGCGGAAGTGCGGCGCCAGGTACCAGACCTTCCACGGGACGGTGGGCCGGTGCTGCACGAAGGCGCGCACGACCGGGGCCGTTCCTTCCGGTCGCAGCGCCAGCGACCGTCCCCCCCGGTCGGTCAGCTCGTACATCTCCTTCCGGACGACGTCGGTGCTGTCGCCGACCCGCTGGAACACCTCGACGTGCTCGAGCAGCGGGGTGACCACCAGCCCGTAGCCGAACCGGGCGGCGCGGCTCGCGAACGCCTCGACGAGCGCGATCCACCGCGACGTTTCGGGGGGGAGGACGTCGTGCGTCCCGATCGGCGCGCGGTACTCGGCATCCGCCACCGGGCGATCGTAGGCGCGGGCGTCGCGCGCGCCTGGCGTCAGTTCCGCGCGTGCCCGGGCAGCAGCCGGTAGGCCTCGTACACCGAGTCGACCCGCTGCACCGATCGCAGGATCGAGTCGAGGTGGCTCGGGTCGGCGAGCTCGAAGTCGAACCGCAGGTGCGCGACCCGGTCGGTCGAGGTCTGTGACGTGCTCGTGAGGATGTTCACGTGGTGCTCCGCGAGCACCTGCGCGACGTCGCGCAGCAGGCGCGCCCGGTCGAGCGCCTCGACCTCGATCGACACCACGAAGGTGGCGGTCTCGTCGTGGTCCCACTCGACCTCGATGACCCGCTGGGTCTGGTTGGCGAGGGCGGTGGCGTTCGCGCAGTCGGAGCGGTGCACCGAGACCCCGCGGCCTCGGGTCACGAACCCCATGATCTCGTCGCCCGGCACGGGGGTGCAGCAGCGCGAGAGCCGCACCATCACGTCGTCGAGGCCCTCGACGTGCACGCCGACGGTTCGGGACCGCTGGGCCCGCGGGGCGTGCGGCGGGCGCGTCGTCGTGACCGGCAGCTGCTCCTCGCCGCCCCGGAGCTCGCGCTCCACGCGCTGGGCCACCGCCCGCGCCGACACGTGGCCCTCGCCGATCGCCGCGTACAGCGCGTCGAGGTCGTGGTAGTGGAGCGCCGCCGCCACCTGCTTCAAGGAGTCGGACTGGGTGAGCTTCTGGACCGGGAGCCCTTCCTTGCGGAGGGCCTTCGAGAGCTCCTCGCGTCCGGTGTCCATGGCGTCGACGCGGCGCTCGCGCGAGAACCACTGCCGGATCTTGCTGCGAGCCCGCGGGGTGTGCGCGAACTGGAGCCAGTCCAGGCTCGGCCCCGCCCCCTCGACCTTGCTGGTGAAGATCTCCACCGCGTCGCCGGACGCCAGCGCCGAGTCGAGCGGCACGAGCCGGCCGTTGACGCGGGCGCCCACGCAGCGGTGCCCCACCTCGGTGTGGATGGCGTACGCGAAGTCGACCGGTGTCGCACCGGACGGGAGCGTCACCACCTTGCCCTTCGGGGTGAACACGAAGACCTCGTCCTGCTGCAGGTCGACCTTCAGGGTCTCCATGAACTCGGTCGGGTCGGCGGTGTCCTGCTGCCAGTCGACGATCCGCTGCAGCCAGGCCAGGTCCTCGGCCGGTGAGCGCTCCTTGTAGCCCCAGTGGGCGGCGATCCCGAACTCGGCCCGCCGGTGCATCTCCTTCGTCCGGATCTGCACCTCCACCGGCTTGCCGCCCGGGCCGACGACCGTCGTGTGCAGCGACTGGTAGAGATTGAACTTCGGCATCGCGATGTAGTCCTTGAAGCGCCCCTGCACCGGCGCCCACAGGGCGTGGATCGAGCCGAGCGCGCCGTAGCAGTCCTTCACCGACTCGACGATGACGCGCACGCCGACGAGGTCCTGCACCTCGTCGAACTCCTTGCCCCGCACGACCATCTTCTCGTAGATGGACCACAGGTGCTTCGGCCGCCCGGTGACGTCCGCGTCGATGCCCATGTCCTCGAGCCGCTGGCGCACGTGGACCAGGACCCGCTCGAGGTACTCCTCGCGCTGGGGCGCCCGGGCGGCCACCATCTGCTCGATCTCGGCGTAGCGCTTCGGGTGCAGCGTCGCGAACGCCAGGTCCTCGAGCTGCCAGCGGACCTGCTGCACGCCGAGACGGTGGGCGAGAGGCGCGTACACGTCGAAGGTCTCCTGCGCGGTGCGGCGCTGCTTCCACTCGGGCATCACCGCGAGCGTGCGCATGTTGTGCAGCCGGTCGGCCAGCTTGATCAGCAGGACCCGCCAGTCGTCGGCCATGGCGACGAGCATCTTCCGGATCGTCGCCGCCTGCTGGGCCTCCTTCGAGTTGAACTGCAACCGGTCGAGCTTGGTCACGCCGTCGACCACCCGGGCCACACCGTCGCCGAAGGTCTGCTCGATCGTCTCGAGCGTCAACCCGGTGTCCTCGACGGCGTCGTGCAGCAGGGCGCCGGCGACGGTCTGGGCGTCCAGGCCCAACTCGGCGACGATGGTCGCCACCGCCACCGGGTGCGTGATGTAGGGCTCGCCGGACCGCCGGAATTGCCCCTCGTGAGCCATCAGCGCGGTCCGGCCGGCCTCGACGATCACCGCCGTGTCGTCCTCGGGTCGGTGCCGCTCGAATTCGGCCAGCAACGGGGCCAACAGGTCGTCCAGTGCCTGCAGCTCGGCCGGCTCGGGCTCGCGATCCCCTTCGTGCGCGCGCCCCCGAGCCTTCGTGTCCGCGTCAGTCACCCGGGCCAGGGCCACCATCCATACAGGCTACCCGCCAGGGGAAACGCCCGAACGCCACGTGGGACGGCGCCGAACGTCGGCCCGGCGGCTCAGCGACGTCGCTTGCGCTTGCTCTTGCCCTTGCGGGGTCGTTGCGTCGCCTGGCCCTGTGCCTGCGTCTGTGTCTGTGTCGATGTGTGCGTCGGCGTCTGTGTCCCGGCGGCCGACGACGACCCTGCCGCAGCCGAACCCGACCCTCCCGGGGGCCGGTCCATGACCGCGGTCCCCGTCCCCGTCCCACCGCCACCGCCCGCGG
>DASZJD010000087.1 GCA_035948415.1 Acidimicrobiia bacterium
GTCGTCGAGCTCTTCGAGGCCCGCACCCCGAAGGGAGCGGCGACGCTGGCCGAGACGTCCGGCGTGATCCGGCTGGCCGAGAACGAGAAGGGCGAGCGCGTGGTGCTGGTCGTCGGTGACGACGGCACCGAGGAGGAGCACGTCGTCTCCCGCCGGGCCCAGCTGGCCGTGCGCGACGGCCAGGAGGTCAGCGCCGGGTCCCGGCTCGTCGGCGAGGAGCAGACCCCGCTCGACCCGAAGAAGCTGCTCGAGGTCAAGGGCATCCGCGAGACCCAGCAGTACCTCACCGAGGAGGTGCAGCGGGTCTACCGGGAGCAGGGGGTGTCGATCCACGACAAGCACGTCGAGGTGATCGTCCGCCAGATGCTTCGCCGGGTCGCCGTCTCCGAGCCGGGGGACTCGCCCTTCCTCCCCGGCGAGAAGGTCGACGCCCGCTACTACGCCGAGACGAACCGCCAGCTGGTCGAGAGCGGCAAGCAGCCGGCCGAGGGCCGACCGGAGCTCATGGGGATCACGAAGGCGTCCCTCGCCACCGACTCGTGGCTCTCGGCGGCCTCCTTCCAGGAGACCACCCGGGTGCTCACCGAGGCGGCCATCGAGGGCAAGGTCGACGGGCTCTTCGGCCTCAAGGAGAACGTGATCATCGGCAAGCTCATCCCGGCCGGGACCGGCATGCCCGACTACAACGAGATCGCGACCGACGCCCCGGACTACGAGCCGCTGCCCTTCTACTCGTCCGACGCCGACGACGTGGACCTGGCCGAGTGGCTCGCCAGCTCGACCGCCGGGGCCGAGGTCCCGGAGCCCGAGCCGAGCTCCGCGCTGCTCGCGCCGGTGCCCGTGCCCGACACCCCCCTCGAGGGGACCGGCACCGAGGAGTAGGCGCCGCGCCCGGCCGGGCCGGCCGGGCGTCCGCTAACATGGGTTCCGGCTCGGAGCCGCTGCCGCGCGGTCCCGGGTTGGTCCGTCCGCACTCGATCCCAGCGTCCCGACGCGCAAGCAGGCACCCGTGCCCACCATCCAGCAGCTCGTCCGCAAAGGCCGGGCGACGAAGCGCGACAAGTCGAAGACCCCGGCGCTGAAGGGGTCCCCGCAGCGCCGGGGTGTCTGCACGCGCGTCTACACGACGACCCCGAAGAAGCCGAACTCGGCCCTGCGGAAGGTGGCCCGGGTCCGGCTCACGTCCGGCATCGAGGTCACGGCCTACATCCCCGGCGTCGGCCACAACCTCCAGGAGCACTCGATCGTCCTGGTCCGCGGCGGGCGGGTGAAGGACCTGCCCGGGGTCCGGTACAAGGTCATCCGCGGCGCCCTCGACGCCAGCGGCGTCGCCGGTCGCCGCCAGGCCCGCAGCCGCTACGGCGCCAAGCGGGAGGGCTGACGATGCCGCGCAAGGGGCCCGCACCGCGACGCGACCTGCAGCCCGACCCGGTGTACCGGTCGGTGGTGGTGAGCCAGCTCGTGAACAAGGTCCTGCAGCGGGGGAAGCGGTCCCTCGCCGAGCGGGTCGTGTACTCGGCGCTGACCGAGATCGAGCAGAAGACCGGCGGGGACCCGGTCCCCACCCTGAAGCGCGCGGTCGAGAACGTGCGGCCGGCGCTCGAGGTCCGCAGCCGCCGGGTCGGCGGCGCGACCTACCAGGTCCCGGTCGAGGTGCGGCCCCGCCGCGCCACCACGCTCGCGATCCGCTGGATCGTTGGCTACGCCCGCCAGCGCCGCGAGAAGACCGTGGCCCAGCGGCTGGCGGCGGAGCTGCTCGACGCCAGCAACGGCCTCGGGGCCGCCATCAAGCGCAAGGACGACTTGCAGAAGATGGCGGAGTCCAACAAGGCGTTCGCCCACTACCGGTGGTGAGTGCCATGGACCTCCGCTAGCCCGCCCGCCGCCCCGCCCGCCGCACCCCGGCGTGCGGTCCCCGGCCCACGTCGCCGCCTGCGAGCGCGGCCGCGGACGGGCCGGCGAGGCCGGCCCACCAGTAATGAACCGGGGGGAGAGACAAGGAAGCGTCATCGTCATGGCAATCGCAGAGAAGGACGTCAAGACCAAGGGTGGCCCGCTGATCCGCGAGGTGCCCCTCGCGCGCGTCCGCAACATCGGGATCATGGCCCACATCGACGCCGGCAAGACGACGACGACCGAGCGCATCCTCTACTACACCGGGCGCACCTACAAGATCGGTGAGGTCCACGAGGGCGCTGCCGTCATGGACTGGATGGTCCAGGAGCAGGAGCGCGGGATCACGATCACGAGCGCGGCCACGACGTGCAAGTGGCGCGACACGTGGATCAACCTCATCGACACCCCGGGCCACGTCGACTTCACGGTCGAGGTCGAGCGGTCGCTGCGGGTCCTCGACGGCGCCGTCGCCGTGTTCGACGCCGTCGCCGGCGTCGAGCCCCAGACCGAGACCGTCTGGCGCCAGGCCGACAAGTACAACGTCCCCCGCATGTGCTTCGTCAACAAGATGGATCGGGTCGGCGCCGACTTCTTCCGCTGCGTCGACATGATCAAGGACCGGCTCGACGCCACCGCGGCCCTGGTCCAGCTCCCGATCGGCGCCGAGAGCGACTTCCGCGGCGTCGTCGACCTGCTGGGGATGCGGGCCCTGATCTGGGAAGACGGCATGGGGGAGACGTTCGAGACCACCGACATCCCGCCGGCGCTGAAGGCCGACGCCGAGCACTGGCGTCACGAGCTGATCGACGTGGCCAGCCAGTTCGACGAGACCGTGCTCGAGAAGTACGTGACCGACGAGGAGATCACGGCCGACGATCTGCGGCGCGCCATCCGGGCCGCCACCACCTCCGGCGAGGTGGTCCCCGTCCTGTGCGGCTCCGCGTTCAAGAACAAGGCGGTCCAGCCGCTGCTCGACGCCGTTGTCGACTATCTCCCGAGCCCCCTCGACGTGCCGCCCATCCTGGGCGCCGACGTCAAGTCCGGCGAGCCCGTCGAGCGCCCGCCGGACGACGACGCGCCCTTCGCGGCGCTGGCGTTCAAGATCATGAGCGACCCCTACGTGGGCAAGCTCACGTACTTCCGCGTCTACTCCGGGAAGCTGGGCGCCGGCAGCCAGGTGCTGAACGCCACGAAGGACCGGCGCGAGCGGGTCGGGCGCATCCTCCAGATGCACGCCAACCACCGGGAGGACAAGACCGGCGTGTTCTCCGGCGACATCGTCGCCGCCGTCGGTCTCAAGAACACGACCACCGGCGACACCCTCAGCGACCCGAGGCACCCGATCGTCCTCGAGCGTATGGAGTTCCCGGCGCCGGTGATCTCGGTCGCGATCGAGCCGAAGACGAAGGCCGACCAGGACAAGCTCGGCAAGGCGCTCGGCGCGCTCTCGGAGGAGGACCCGACGTTCCAGGTCCGAACCGACGAAGACACCGGCCAGACCATCATCTCCGGCATGGGCGAGCTCCACCTCGACGTGCTCGTCGACCGGATGACCCGAGAGTTCTCGGTCGCGGCCAACGTCGGGAAGCCGCAGGTCGCGTACCGGGAGACCATCACCACGCCGGTCCAGGCGGTCGAGGAGCGCTACATCCGCCAGACCGGCGGCCGCGGCCAGTACGGGCACGTGGTCATCAGCCTCGAGCCCACCGGGGCCGGCGGCGGCTACGAGTTCGTCGACAAGGTCACCGGCGGCGACATCCCCCGGGAGTACATCCCCGCGGTCGACGCCGGCATCCAGGAGGCGATGGAGGGCGGCGTGCTCGCCGGCTACCCGCTCGTCGACCTCCGAGCCCTGCTCCTCACCGGCTCGTCGCACGACGTCGACTCGAGCGAGATGGCGTTCAAGATCGCCGGGTCGATGGCCCTCAAGAAGGCGGCTCGGCGCGCCAAGCCGGTGCTCCTCGAGCCGATCATGGAGGTCGAGGTCGTGACGCCCGAGGACTACATGGGCGACGTGATCGGCGATCTGTCGTCGCGCCGGGGCAAGGTCGAGGGCATGGAGCAGCGCGGCAGCGCGCAGGTCGTCCGATCCCACGTGCCGCTCGCCGAGATGTTCGGGTACGCTACGGACCTCCGCTCGCGCACCCAAGGGCGCGCGACCTACACGATGCAGTTCGACTCCTACCAGCCCGTGCCCGAATCGATCGCGACCGAGATCATCGCCCGGGTGCGCGGCGAGTAGCGCCGAGCCCGCCGTCACGAAAGGACCGAGACTCCCATGGGGAAGGCGAAGTTTGAGCGGACGAAGCCGCATTTGAATATTGGGACGATTGGTCATATTGATCATGGGAAGACGACGTTGACGGCGGCGATCACGAAGGTGTTGTCGGAGCGGAACCCGAATACGTCGTTCACG
>DASZJD010000088.1 GCA_035948415.1 Acidimicrobiia bacterium
ACACGTCATGTTCGGTCGGCTCGCACTCCGCGACTACTACCCGGAGCTCAGCGACGCTGAACGCGACGAGCGCGAGGAGTTCTGCGTCGACGCCTGCTATCTCATGCGGGACCGCTTCGTGGGCGAAGAGGTCTGGGAGCGCCTGGGTCTGCCCCAAGAGGTCACGACCTACGTCGAGAACAGCGAGGTCATGCGCGAGTTCCGCAACTACCTCTTCACGCGGATCGTGCCGATCTTGAAGGACATCGGCTTGTGGGGTCCTCGGATCCGAGAGGCGTTCACCGACATGGGCGTGATCGGGTTCGCGGAGGCCGACCTCGACGCGGAGATGGCCAATGACGAGCAGGCGGCCCAGGAGCTCGACGATCGGATGGCACAGGTGCGGGCGGTCGCGGCGGACGCCTGAGCCGCGAGCCGAAGCCCGTCGCGCCGAGCAGGTCTCGACTGGTCGACGGCTTCCACCAACGATCCCGCCCCGACGGAAGGTCGCGTCGGCACGTGCCGGTCACCTCGAGTGGTCGCCGGAGCACGCGCGATGACCGGTGAGCTCCGTCCGGGGCGCGGACATCGAGACGCCGGTCACGACGGTGGCCGAGCGTGGCTAGCTGCTCGGCGAGGTGGGATCGATCCGGAACGCGGCCCGGGCGGAGGTGCCGTGGTCGCCCGTCGCCACCACGCCGTAGGCCCCCGGCGCGTCGATCGGGTTGGTCTGATAGGTGGCGCTCACTGAGCCGTCGGGCGCCGCGGCGTGGGGCGGCCCCCTGAACTTGTCGCCCCCGGGCGCGTCGATCTCGAAGGTGACCGCCTCGCCCGCCTGGGCGCCGGTGAGCTTGAGCGAGAACGGCTGACCCGCGGGCGCGTCAGCGGGGGACACCACCAGCTGTACCGGCGGACGTGGGGGGATCTGGAGCACTTGCCCGACCGTGAGCTGGGCTCCGTTGGCCAGGTGGTTCGCCGCCGCGAGCACCTCGGTCGAGACGCCAAAGAACCGGGCCAACGCGGTCAGCGTGTCCCCTCGCTTCACCGGATAGCTGATCGGGGCAGGCGTCGTCGTCGTCGTCGAGGCGGTCACGGTGCTCGGCCGCTTGGACCTTGCGATGGACCTCGCCGACGGGCCACCACAGGCAGCAAGGACCACCGCCGCGCCGGCGGCCGCGATGCGCACCCGCTTCCGGATTCGCCGCGAGCGCGTCGGCGCCGCGGCCAGTGGCCCGATCACATTCGCTCAGGGTCGCGCACACCCCGCGGCCGATCAAGGCACCGGCGCTGGGGCCGGTCTCACCCGGGTTGGAGAGTGAGCGGAGCCGGGGCGCTGGACGCGGCACACCAGTGAGCCGCACGGGCCCACGGCGACGGTTGCCGCCGACCGACCGGGCTCAGCCCGAGAGCGAGACGGTCTGGCCGGCGACGCTCCCGGTCTGACCGGCGTTGACGGTGAGCGAGCTGTTCCCGGAGAGGGTGACCGTGTTGACGATGACGCGCGTCTCGATCGCTTGGCCGTTGCCAGTGAGGGTCAGGCTCCCCGCCGCCATGTACACGCTGCCGCCGACGCTGCCCGCGTTGCCGCTGATGGAGGAGGTGGCCGCGTTGTTCCGATCCGAGAAGATCGAGAGGCCGTTGAACGGCCCGGCGGTGGGCGCCGAGACGGTCAGGGTGCCGTTGCCGCTGAGGTTGAACGACGCCCCCGCCTGTCCCCCGTTGCACGGAGTCGGGTACGCCGAGCACGCGAAGTACAGGGTGACGCCGTTGGCGGTGACGGGCCCGTTTCCGGCCACGCTGAGGGACTGGGTCACGATGTAGGTGCCGGGGTTCAGCGTGAGCTGCCCGGTGCCGGTGTCCGAAATCGAGCCGTAGATGCCGGGGTTGATGGTCATCGGCGTGGTGCCGCTCAGGTTCACGTTCGGCTGCACCGTGGTCGGGCACGAACCGGTGCCGGCGGCGGGGCACGGCGGCAGCCCGGAGAGCGGGTCCAGCTCGGCCGCTTCGTGGACGGGCGTCGGGGAGAAGTGCCCGAGCCCGCTGCCGACGAAGCCGGCGGGGGCGGCTGGTCCCCCGATCGAGACTGCCACGACGCTGCCATCGTGGGTGAGCCGAGCGGCCGGGTTGGCCGTGGAGTCCACCACGATCGACCCGCTGTTGACCGTGACGGTGCCGTTCCCGGTGCCCGACAGCGCCGGCGAGGCGCTGGGGCTGAGCACGCAGAGGGAGCAGTTCTCGTTAGCCGCGATCGAGGCGGTCGCTGAGGCGCCGACGTGTAGCGACGAGACCCCGATCACGGGGGCGAAGGCGGTCTGGACGCTCGTCGTGGGGAGGTGGACGCGAACCCGCGTCGGGGTCGCCGACGAGTCGGCGGAGATGCAGCTGTCGGTGTTGAGGTTGTCCGGCTTGTAGCTCAACGCCGAGGCGTCGCTGCAGCCCACCCACGCGCTCGCCGGCACCCCAAGGTCTTGCGACGCGTACAACTTGGCGTCCCCGACCACGGTGGGCCAGGAGACCGGAGTCACCAGCGTGTCGCGGGCGGCGGCGATCGCGGCTGCGTCCGCCGCGGCCTGAGCCTGTCGCCGCTCTTCCGACGCGTGTCCGATGTCCACGACCAGCGCCACGAAGATCATCATGACGGCTAGCAAGAGCGTCACCGTGACGAGGACGACCCCGCGCTCGTTCGTGTCGCCCCTTCGGCGCCGCCAGGCACAGAGGGTTCGGCTCCACCGGGAGCGCGTAGCGGTCATGACTCCACGCGCCGCGGGGCTGGCCGAGCTAGGGCGTCGACGACGAGACGGTGCACCATGACCAGTCGCTGCCCGACGGCGGGCTCTCGTATCCTGCGGTCTCGGCGCCCACGGCGGGCTGCTCGATCCGGATCGCGGTCTTGGTCTTCAGGAACGGGGACCCGATCAGCGCCGCCAGCAACTGGGTCTGGGTGTGCATGGCGGCCTGGGTGCACACGATGAGGCCGTCGCCGACCGTCCACGACGAATCGGCGGCGGAGAAGTCCGGCTTGGCGAAGATGACGTCGACGCGGATGTCGCTTCCGGACAGGCCGATCTGGCTCTTGGCCAGGCACATCAGGTTCTCGATGTCCGGTGATGGCGTCGAGGCCGTGGCCACGCTCAGGTTGCAGGGGCTCCCGGTGGTGAACGTGGGCCCGAAGTTTGCGACCGCGCCTTGGCGGGCGGCGTCGCGCGTGCCTTGGCGCACCGAGATGAAGTCGTTGTAGATGGTCCCGAACTGGATCATGCCAAACACGAGCAGAATCAACAGCGGCACGACGAGGGCGAACTCCACGGCGACGACCCCGCGCTGGTTGCCGTCACGCGCAACCGGGCGCGAGCCCAGCCGCGTCACGCGGCCGAACGGGCGTGACCGAGCGCCCTTCAGGGCCCGTCCCTTCGACCCAACGTCACCGCACGGGTCGGGGCCAGTGCTCGACCCAGCTCGGCCGCCACCGTCAGCTCCGGCGAGGGAAGCTATGAAGAGCTGACGGGGCGGCCGGAGCCAGGCCAACAGAACCGGCGGCTGCCAACCGCACGGCTCGGTGTTCAGCCCGGGCTGGCCGGCCCGGACCTGCGAGAGGAGCATCGTCGGGCGCCCGCCACCCCACCCAGCACCACGGGCACCACGAACGGCCGGCACCCCGCCTAGGACGCCCGGCTCGCGCACCGACGCTGACGATTCCCCATCCCACGCTGCAACCATCGCCGCGCGGGCTCGGAGCGTTACACGAAAGACGAGATTTCGATGCCCCACGGGCGGCGGGGCGTCCGAATGGTCCCATCTCGGGCCCGCCGCACCGCCTTGCCGAGGTCGGCGGTGCCGCTCGCCCGCGTCAGCAGGGCGGCTCGTCGAGCGGCACCGACGTGATCAGGCCGTGTCGACTTGAGGTCGGGCGGCCGCGTGCCGATCAGTTAGCCCGTGGCGGCCGCGGAGCTGACCGGCGTCCTTGACGCGGCTCGGGTGGGTGACGAGTGGGCCATCACGTGCCTGTTTCGGGCCTTCCAACCGCCGTTGCTGCGGTACCTGCGCCACCGCGCGCCCGCGGTCGCCGAGGACCTGGCCTCCGAGACCTGGCTCGCCGCCGTGAAAGGGCTGGCGCGGTTCGAGGGTGACGTCGGGGACTTCCGGGCCTGGCTGTTCAGCGTCGCGTCGCGCCGAGTGGCCGACCACTATCGGCGACGAGGCCGCCAGCCCAAGCAGGTGATCCTCGACTCCACCCACGAGCCGGCGGCGCCGGTCGATGTCGGGGATGTGGCTCTGGGATCGGTGTCCGCGCAGGCCGCGATCGAGGCGCTGGTGCGGGACCTCCCGCACGACCAGGCCGAGGTCGTGCTGCTGCGGGTCGTGGCCGATCTGAGCGTCGACGAGGTGGCGAAGGTCATGGGGCGGAGCCCCGGGTCGGTGCGGGTGCTGCAGCATCGGGCGCTCCGACAGCTGGGCCGACTCTGGGACCGAGGGGCGGTAACGCGATGAGCCCCATGGACGATGTCGGCGCCGAGATGCACGGGTTCCGATTCGACGAAGCCACCGTGGACGCGTTCTGGGGCGGGAAGGTCGCCCCGCACGACGTGCCGCCGGGCTACCGGGAGCTGGCCACGTTGGTCCAGGCCGCCCGGGCCCCAGCCGCCGCCTCCGAGCTGGCGGGCGAGGCCAGCGTCGTCGCCGCGGCCGCGGCGGCGGTGAAGGCACCGGCGGCGGTGTGGCACGGCATCCACTGGGGCGGATCTCGGCTGCTCGCCAAGCCCCTCTCGCTCAAGCTGGCCAAGCTGCTCACGTTCAAGATGGCCGTCGCCACGGCCGCCGTCGGGGTCGGCGGGGGCTTCGCGGCCGCCGCCGCCACCGGCTCGCTGCCGGCACCGATCCAGTCCGCGGTCTCGGACGGCCTGTCCCACCTCGGCATCTCGGTCCCGAACCCCAGCCACCACGCGGCGCCCCGTCCGACCCCGAGCGCGACCACCGCGTACCTCCACGCCGCGGACGTGTACCGGCTGTGCAGCGCGGCCGGGGCCGCGTCCCCCGCCGCCGGGACCAACGGCCCCGCGGCCGGCGCCCCCTCCCCCGCCGTCAACGAGCTCCGCGCCGCCGCGCAAGCCCAGGGTCAGACCGTCCAGCAGTACTGCGCCGACGGCGGCGCATCGACGAGCCCGGCCACCGGCACCGGCACCGGCACCGGTCGGCATCCGAGCACACCCTCCGGTGCGCCCACGAGCACCCCAACCGCGCCGCCGAGCAGCGCCCCCGCGGGGTCGTCGAGCGGCACCCCTCCGGCCCCACCGAGCAGCACCCCCGCGTCGTCGTCCACCCCCAAGTCCACCGGGCCGCCCAGCGGAGGCCCGTCGGGCCCGTCACGCGGCGACCATTCGGGACCGAAGCAGGACGCTCCTGGCGGTGCGCACGGCGACGCGACGAACGCTCACCACCCCGGCGACCGGCACTGAGCCCGTGCGACAGCTGGGGACCTCGCGGCGTGCTCACCCGGTGCAACCGGGCACCCGGGTGCCCGGTTGGACCCGGGTGGAACGGGCGCGCGTCCGTCCGCGCGCGAGCGGTGCGCCTCCCCTCGAGGCCAGTGGTGACCGTGCCGGCGCCGCCGCCCGGGCCGCCCGGTCCGGGGGACGACGATCGTGAACGACGCCGCGCGCTGCATCGCGTACGTGGTGGCGCGCTATCTCGCCGGTCCCCGCGACATCACGATCTGGGATGCCCAGAGCCGCTCGTATGGACAGTTGACAGGCACGGTCGACCCGTGGCGCATCGACGTGCGCGACACGCACCGGAGCTGCCACATCAGCGGCCCCGGGCGCGACGGAGCCTTCTCCCTGTATGACTTCGGCGACTCGAGCCGCCTCAGCCTCAGGATCGGAGCCGACGGGCGCTTCGACGGTCATCACGACCGCACGAACACCCGGTTCTGCGGACGCATCGAGCAGGGCTCAGTCGACCTCTACGACTGCGCGTCGCGCTCGCACTTCAACTTCCAGGTTCGACTGCGACAACGCCCGGCGGACCAAGTCCAAGCCACCAACGGGCACCGCAACCCAGGTCTCTCTGGCTCGACGCCGGTCCTCCCCCGGCGTAAGCCGAGCCCCGATCGCGAGGTCTCGAGGCCCCCGGGCGCCCGCGTGCAGCGACAGGCCTGACCCTGCCCCTCATGGGGCGGGCCGCGCGAGCCTCAACTGCCACGCCTCGGCGCCTTGGGACGTGCGCCGTGTTCACCCCGATCGGCCGCGCGCAACGCCGCGCTCGGTAGCCTCCACGCGACACGGGACCCCGGATGCACCGGCTGAGAGGTCGGCTGGTCAGCCGACGACCGTTCGAACCTGATCCGGGTCATGCCGCGAAGGGAGCCTTCTCCACCGTCGCGGCCTTGCCCGCGGCAATCGACCCGCCCTGTCCCGTCGTCGTCCGCACGGCCGGGAGGCCACTGCTGGAGGCCGGCGCCACCAGATTCGGGAGTGGCGCGCGCGGCCGGGTCGCCTCCGGGCCGGCCGCCCAGCTACGTTCGCTCTGAGCTCTCTGCGGGGGTCCCGATGAGCATCAGCGGGCGCTTGAGTCGACTCTCGAATCGGCTGTACGACCGGATGCGGGATCGCCGAGCGTTCCAGCTGCGCCGTGAGGATGGAGACCGCGGCAGCTTCGACGGGTTGCGAGGCCACAAGTACGCGGTGCTGGTCACCTTCCGCCGCAACGGCGAAGCGGTTCCGTCACCGGTGTGGTTCGGGCTCGATGCCCAGGGACGGGTCTATGTGCGAACCATGCACGACTCGGGCAAGGTCAAGCGAGTCCGCAACGACCCGCAGGCGTTACTCGCGCCGTCGACCGTGCGCGGTCGACCGACCGGAGCCGCGATCGAAGCAACCGCTCGCATCGTGCCGAGCGCCGACTGGCCCCATGCCGAGGCCACCTTGCAGGCCGCATATGGAATCGGTCGCAAGCTCTACGAGGGCGCGTTCGGCGGCGGCGCCGAGATCGGAACGTATCTCGAGCTCACCCCGACGGCTTCGCCCTGAGGGCTCGAGCCGTCGCGTGTCTCCTGGCGAGCCCGACGTCGTTCACACCTTGACGAAGCCGGGAGCAGCGCGCCGCGAGGCACTGGGTCTCGCCGACACCACCGTCGGCCGTCGCCACCCGGACGGGACCCACTCGGTCGACGTTCAGGCGCGACGGACGGAGGGTTCGCCGTGCAGGGCGAGGTGCCGGGCCAGTTGGGCTTGGTCGCCCCCGGTGGTCTTGGCCTCGTAGAGGGCTTCGTCGGCTCGGACCAGCGTCTCGTCGGGGCACTCGCCGGCGTGGATCGCAGCTCCGGCCGAGAAGCTGGTGATGCCGCCGTGGTTTCGCCACAGCTCGCGGAGCCGTTGCAGTGCGAGTTCAGCCCCGCTGACCCCCGCACCAGGCAGGACCATCGCGAACTCGTCACCGCCGAAGCGAGCCAGCGTGTCGCCGGCTCGCACGATCGTGGTCATCACCGCCGCGAGGTCGCGCAGCACCTGGTCCCCCGTGGGGTGGCCCTGGCTGTCGTTGACCCACTTGAGCCGGTCGAGGTCCAGCAACACGATGGCGTCGCCGGGGCGGAGCCGCTCGAGGGCGCGGTCGAAAGACCGGCGGTTGGCGAGCGCGGTCAACGGATCGGTCTCGGCCGCTCGTGCGAGGGCCAGGGTGCGGCGAACCTCTTGGGCCCGTCGTTCCGCGATCCCGAGGGCGACGATCTCACCGACCAGGATCCACACCGGAGCGGCGCTGGCGAGCGCGACCGCGTGCGCCCCCAGGTCGTGAAGGTTCCCGATCGCAAAGGAGGCCAGCCCCAGCGGGACGAAACAACTCGGCACGCCCGGCCGCGTCGTCAACCCGAGATACAGGAAGGCCAACACGTAGATGAGCAGGTAGTCCCCGAGCGCACCGGGGCTGGTCAGCCCGGCGATGGCGAGCAACACGAACGCGGCCGTGGGCAACGCCAGGTGAAGCCATTCCGGCCACCTCCGCCACGGGAGCCACGGCACGACGATCCCGACGGCGAGCGCCACGGCGGCGCAGACGCCGACACCGGCCACGGGCACGCCCGACGGAAGCAGCGTCAGCGTCGCCAGGACCACCACCGAGGCGGCCACGTACAGGACAGAGGCGAGACGGGCTCGACGCTCCCGCTCGTCCTCGAGCTCTGCGGCGCCAAACACCACCCGGCCCAGCGCTGCCGCCCTCACGGAGCGTGTTATCGACCCGGCGCCTACCGCTCTGAAGCCAATCCGCTCGCGCGGACGGCGCCAGCGCTTCAGCCCCGCCCCGTTGCCGGACGCGCGCCCTTCGACCTGCGGGCTTCCCGAGGCCAGGCCGCTTCGGATCCTGGGCTCCGTACTGCCCTCCGTTCGGTTCGCCCCAAAACGCTCCGTCCGTACGGTCAGACGCGCGCCACCGCGCACGGCAAGCAGTCAGGAGCGCGTCTTGCTCAGGCGTCGTCGTCGATAACGCGCACGATTCCCAGGAGTTGCCCCTCCGGCGTCGTGACGACGACTTGGGCGACGCTGCGGGCACGCATCCGGCTCAGGAGCTCGTCGAGTGGTTCGGAGGCCCGCACGGTCGCGGGGCCCTCTTCCATCGCGACACCGACGGCGGCGCCGTCTTCCGTGAACCGCCCCAGCCGGAGTCTTCCGAGGACGGTGTTATCGGCATCGACGACGACCGCGGTGTCAGTGCCGGCGGCGCGCAGACGACGGGCCACCTCGCCCGCCTGGTCGTCGAGGCGGCAGGTCATCACGTCCGAGTCGGCGACCCCACCGGCCCGCGGCGTTGAGGCGTCGGGTCCGTCGGTGGCCCGTCCGGCGGCGATCCAGTCGGCCTTGCCGGCGACGTAGTCGTACACGTCCGTGAAGCCGAGGGTCTCGAGCCGGCACGCGGCCCGGGGGCTGCTGTCTCAAAGCGAATCCTGGCAGTACACGATGACGGGCCGGTCACGCTCGAGCTCCTCGACCGCGCGCTCGGCCAGCGACCGCAGCGGGAGACTGCGCGCCTGGGGAAGGTGTTCGGCCTCGTACTCAGCGGCTGGGAGCACCTCGACGAGCTGGGCCCCGTTCGCCATCAGCTCGTCGAGTCGAGTACGACCGATCGATGTCGCCATGTGGGGACCTCCTGGCGCTGGTCGGGAAGAGCGCGTGGTGCCGAGGGCGGGGCGAAAGCTCAACGGCGCGCGGCTCGACGATATCGGCAGCTCGCCGTAGCCGCGGCTCCCCAACACGCTCCGCGCGCTCCGACCGCACCATCGCGTCAGTCGCGGTGTGCGGAGCACAAATCTGGGGCGATCGAGCCCCGGTACGCTCTCCACGCATGGGCTCCTCAGGCATCAAGCGCCGGGGGCGGCGCCATCTGCCCAAGCTGCAGAACGGCGGCCTCGTTCCGAGCGGCTTCGAGAGGGGTGCCTGGACGTGGGAGGGGACCCTCGACCGAGCGGGCGCCTTCGTCCGCGGGCTGAGTGCGGACAGCCGCGACAGCCAACGACGGCTCCGATTTCAGGCGCGCGGCTTCGTGGTCATCCTCCTCCTCATGGCCGCCGTGGCCCTGCTCACGCATTTCCTGTGAGGGGCACCGAGTGCTCATTGCTCAGATCAGCGACCTCCACATCACCGACCGGGTGGGGCTGACGAGCAGCCTCGTCGACGCGAATGCGAACCTCGAGCGGGCGATCGAGTTCCTCAACCGACTTCGGCCCCGACCAGACGTGGCCGTCGCCAGCGGCGATCTGACCGACAACGGGCTGCCGACCCAGTACCAGGCCCTGGTTGCGCTGCTCGGTCGCCTCGAGCTGCCCTGCTTCGTGATCCCGGGCAACCACGACGATCGGTCGGCGCTGCTGGGCGCGTTCGCCGACCACACCTACCTGCGTCGTGACGGCGGACCCCTCCACTTCGCGATCGACGACTACCCCGTCCGGCTCGTCGGCATCGACACGACCCGGCCCGGTCGCCACGACGGCAGGTTCGCTGAAACAGACCGATCCTGGCTCGACGACACGCTCCTGGGGCGTCCGGACACGCCAACACTCGTGTTCATGCACCACCCTCCATTCGACACGGGTATCTGGTGGATGGACTGTGTCGGCTTGCCCGCCGAGGACCGGATCGGGTTCGAAGCGGTCATCCGGCGTCATCCGCAGGTGCGGCGAGTGGTGTGCGGCCATGTCCACCGCGCCGTTCAGTTGGCGTGGTCGTCGACGGTGGTGAGCGTCGCGCCCAGCACGGCGCATCAGGTTGGACTCGACCTGGAGCCCGGAGCAGCCATGTCGTTGACGGACGAGCCGCCCATGATCACGCTCCTCGACTGGACCGACGAGCGGATCCTCACGCACACGTGTGCGTTCCTCCCGGCCCGGTCGGTCGACCTCGGCGCCGCCATGTCGCCCGGCGCCAAGGAGAAGCTCATGACCAGACCGCCGGCACCGAAGGGCGGCGGCTTCACTTGAGCGTGGCCTCCCGCCCGAGCCCGGGCGGGCCGCCCCGTCCGCGCTCAATTGCTGGACTCGGGCTGTCCTTCGGACCCGAGCGTCACTCGCGGTCTTCATAACCGCGAGTCAACGAGGGCTGTCCCCCGCTGGCGGACGCGGAGCTGGAACCTGACCCGGCCCAACGAGCCTCCCGTGAGCCACGCCGGTGCCGAGGACGCTCGCAGGGCCCAGCGACGGCTGACGCCGACCGGGGAAGGAACTGGTCCTTCCCCGGTCGACGACTCGCGCCTGCGACGGGTCAGCTCACGAGGCCGGTCATCTTTCGACGGTGGATGGCGAGCGCTCCGGCCGCCAGGATGCCGCCGATCCCGCCGACGAGGGGCAGCTGGTCGCCGGACAGGGGGCCGCCGCCGCTGCTGCTCGCCGTGGGAGTCATGGACATGGCATTCGCGCACGGGTTCGCTGACGCGCTACCGGCGCGATTTCCGCTGACGCTGGCGTTGGGGCTTCCGCTTCCGTTCCCATTGACGCCGGCTTGTCCGCTGGCACCGTGGGAACCGCCGCTCCCGTTGGAGTTCAGCGAGCCGTTGGCTCCGGTTCCATTGGCGTTGCCCGTTCCGGCTCCACTGCCGTTGCTCGGGTTGACGCCACTGGACGATCCGGAACTGCACGGTACGGGGACCAGGACACCCATGCAGAGTTGGCCGTTGGCGTTGGAGTTGCTCTGGCCGTTGGCGTTCGACGGTGTTCCGGCGGAGTTGGTGTTGGCGTTGTTACCCCCACCGGTCCCGACCACAACGCCGCTCCCTGGGGTCCCGCTGCCGCCGTTGCCGAGCAAGCTGCCCAAGTTGAGGCCGCTCGACGATCCGCTGGACGAGCCACAGGGCAAGGGGACCAGGATGCCGAAGCAGAGGTTGCCGTTGGCGTTGGAGTTGCTCTGGCCGTTGGCGTTCGACGGTGTTCCGGCGGTGTTGGTGTTGGCGTTGTTACCCCCGCCAGCCCCAAGGATTCCGCCGATTCCGTCGGCTCCCGCGACCGATGATCCAAGGCCGAGGCTAAAGCAGGCCGCCGCGGCAAACACGGCGGAGATGGCTCCAAGACGGTGAAGTTGCACGGTCCTCCCTTGTCGGTGGTGAGGACCTCCCAGCTTCTTGCCGCCTCTGGCTTCGTGTTCAACGGCCACCGCACGGACCGATTACACCACTCCGAGTGGTCGGGGGGGCCAGGCGATGTGGCCAGGTGGAGGAGCCGATGGTGAGAAGGATCGTCTTGATGATGTCGGTGTCTCTCGATGGCTTCATCGAGGGACCACACCGTGAGATCGATTGGCACCGGGTCGACGACGAGCTCCACACCCACTTCAACGAGGAGCTCAGCACGATGGGGGCCTTCCTGACCGGACGCGTCACCTACGAGCTGATGGCGGGCTTCTGGCCGACGGCCGACGCGGACCCCTCGAGCACCAGGCCGATGGTCGAGTTCGCCCGCATCTGGCGGGACACGCCGAAGATCGTGTTCTCGCGGGGACTGGAGCGCGCCGACTGGAACACCACGGTGGTCCGAGACGTCGTCCCGGAGGAGATCCTGGCGCTCAAGGCACAGCCCGGCGGGGACCTGTCGCTGGGCGGGGCCGAGCTCGCCGCAGCCTTCATGCGACACGACCTGGTCGACGAGTACCGGATCTACGTCCACCCGGTCGTCATCGGAGACGGCAAGCCCCTGTTCCCACGACTCGATACCCACATCGATCTCCGCCTCGCCGAGACCCGGACCTTCGGCAACGGCGTCGTCCTCCTCCGCTACGGGCGCCCAGACCGACGGTAGCGAGATCACGGATCCTCAGCTCCCGCTGAGCACGATGAGCGACCTGTCAGGATCTGGGCGTGCGGCGCCAAGAGACCGGCACGGTCGCCCCCGATCTCCGCGGGACGCGATCCCGGCATGGGCTCGTCGGAGCTCCGTTCTCGATGCTGAAGCGAGTGCTGGTCGGTCGGCCCCTCGCCAACCAGGCGGCTGAATCCCAACTGCTCCCGAAGCTGACCGCGCTCCCGGAGTTCTCCTCGGACGCCGTGTCGTCGACGGCGTATGGCACCGAGGTGATCCTCACCGTGTTGGTGCCGGTTGCCGGCGCGGCGGCGCTGGGGTATCTGGTGCCGCTCTCGGCCATCGTCATCGGGCTGCTGATCCTCCTGGTGCTGAGCTACCGCCAGACGATTTACGCCTATCCCACGGGCGGCGGGTCCTACATCGTCAGTCGGGAGAACCTCGGCACCAACGCGTCACTCGTTGCTGCGGCGGCGCTGCTGGTCGACTACACGCTCAACGTCGCCGTCTCCTCGGCGGCTGGGGCCGCGGCGATCAGCTCCGCCATCCCGTCGGTGCGAGGCCACCCCGTCGCGCTGAGCCTGACCCTCGTCGCCGTCATCATGCTGGCCAACCTTCGGGGCCTCCGGCAGGCCGGCCGGATCTTCGCCCTGCCCGTCTACACCTATGTGGCCGCGTTGGTGCTGCTCATCGTCGACGGTCTCGTCCGATCCTTCACCGGTGACCTGCACCGTATTCCCGTGAACCACGCCCAGCTCAACGGCTTCACCCACAACGGTGCGCTCCTCACCGGGGTGACGATCTTCGCTCTCATGAAGGCGTTCTCGTCGGGCGCCGTGGCCCTCTCGGGCGTGGAGGCGATCTCGAACGGGGTTCCGGCCTTCCGAGAACCAAAGTCGCGCAACGCTTCGATCACGCTGACGTGGACCGGGATCTTTCTCGGCGTCCCGCTGCTGGGACTCGCCGTGCTGACCAGCCGCCTCAAGCCAACCATCTCCACCAAGGAGACCCTGCTCTCCATCCTCGGTGATCACGTGTTCGGGCGCAGCAGTCCTCTCTATGTCGTGCTCATGGCCTCGACAGCCGCGATCCTCTGCCTGTCCGCCAACACCTCCTTCGTCGACTACCCGCGCCTCTCGTCCGTGGTCGCACGGGACGGCTTCCTTCCTCATCAATTCGCCAAGCGCGGCGACCGGCTCGTGTTCTCGAACGGCATCATCGCAGTGGCGGTCGCGGCCGCCGTGCTGCTCTGGCTCTTCGGCGGGAAGCTCGACTCCCTCATTCCCCTCTTCGCCGTGGGCCTCTTCACCGCCTTCACGCTGTCCCAGATCGGCATGGTCCGGCACCACCTGCGGCTTCGAGAGCGCCACTGGCGGCGAGGCGCCGCGATCAACGCCGTCGGCGCCAGTGCCACCACGGTCGTGCTCGGCGTCGTCGTGATCTCGAAGTTCACTGCCGGCGCCTGGATCCCAGCGATCGTCATCCCGCTGATCGTCGTAGCCTGCAAGGCGATCAAACGCCACTACGACTACGTCGAACATGCGCTCGCGATTCCGCGTGGTGCCGTGGGCAAGCACCTCCCTGCGGTCGTGAACACCGTCGTCGTCACCGTCGACGAGCTCAACCAGGCGACCCTCAACGCACTCGCCTACGCGAAGGCGACGCATCCGGACCGGCTCCTCGCGGTCGGCGTGGACCTCGACGGTGACGGCATGAATCAGCTCCGCCAGCGATGGGCCAGCCTGGGCATCGACGTACCCCTCGAGGTTCTCGACTCCCCCTACCGTGAGATCACCAGGCCGATCCTGAAGTACCTCGACAAACTCGACCGTCGACAACCCCACCATGTGCTGACCGTGATCATCCCCGAGGTCGTCGTCCACCGATGGTGGGAACAGCTCCTCCACAACCAGACCGCCCTCGTCCTCAAGGCACGACTGCTGTTCCGTCCCAACACGATCGTGATCTCGGTGCCGGCACAGATCGAATGAGCTCGATCTCGCCGGGAGTCGTCGCTGGGCGGCGGGACGGGCACCGGTGGGGGTCAGCGAGGGTCGCGGACGGCTCCCGTGTGGGGCTGCGGGCCGCGGCGTGACCGCTTCGACCCCGCTCTACCCGCACAACCTTCGGGGGCTCTGCCTGACGGCGAAGCCGGCTCTCGCCGCATCCACGGCTGGTCGGGCTCGCCGCGGCGTCCGCGCCAGAAAACGATCGGTCGGCCACCGAGGGATGATGTGTCGACATGAACATCATGAAGCTTGCCTGGCTTGGCACCCGCACCGAGGCTGACACCGCCACCGCTGCCTTCTTCGCTCAGGTCCTCGGCCTGCCCGCTGCGCTCCACGAAGAGGGCTTCTCGGTCTTCCGGCTGCCGGATGGCGCCAAGGTCGAGGTGTTCGGAGACGCGTGCTCGTACAACCGGCACTTCACGACCGGACCGGTCGCCGGCTTCCTGGTCGATGACGTCTTCGCCGCCGCAGACGAGCTCCGCGCCGCGGGAGTGGAGATCGCGTCCGGGCCGACGTCAGCGCCCGATGGAAACGCCTGGGTCCACTTCCGCGCGCCGGACGGCTTCCTCTACGAGCTCACCCAGGATCCAGGAGTGGCACGGATCTGAGCACACCCTCCGCTCGCTGCTTCGAGACTCCGGTCAGGAATCAAGGTACGACCGGAGAGACCAGCGGCAATTGACGCCAAATGAAGGGTAGGTTCCTGTTCCTCATCCGATGAACCGCGGCGAAACGATGGCCGACGGCTCCTGTCCTCAGGGAGGGTGGATGGATCCCCTCGACCTCTTCGATCGCGGCACGGCGTGGGTCAAGACCAAGATCCCGGCCGCCGAGAGCAAGCTCGATCGCTCCAGCCCGTGCGACGAGTGGACCGTCCGCGCGCTCCTGAACCACATGCTCGACGCCCAACGACGGTTCGCGGGAGCAGCGAGCGGGACGCCCGCCGGTCCGTTCACCGGGATGCCGCCGGACGTGTTGGGCAACGACCCGATCGCTCAGTACGAAGCGGCCCGACAGTCGACGCTCCGCGCTTACCAAGAGCCCGGCGCCCTCGACGAGGCCGGCCCCCAGCTCGGGATCGCGTTCGTCGACCAGCTCATCCACGGCTGGGACCTGGCCCGAGCGACCGGGCAAGACCCCACCATGCCGAGCGACCTCGCCGACGCGGCCTTCGCGATGGTGGACGGACGTCTCACGGACGACCGGCGCGGCACCAATTTCAAGCCCGCAGTCCCGGTGTCCGACGACGCTCCAGTCCAGGACCGGCTGATCGGATACAGCGGGCGCGAGCCGTGACCCTCGTCGGCGTCCGGCCGAGACTGATCGAGCCCCGCTGAGCACCGGCCCTCAGGCCTCGGGTGGGGTGTTCACCTCGATCTGGCCGTCTCGCTGGCGGAGTTGGAGTCGCGGGAGCGGGGCGATCGGCTCGGGGAACATCTGGTAGAGCACTTCGCCGGTGAGAGAGAAGGCCGCTCGGTGGCATGGGCACTCGAGGCGGTTCTTCGCGGGATTGTGCCGCAGGAGGCAGCCCTGGTGCGTGCACACCCCGGAGACGGCTGAGAGTTGGCGTCCGTCGTTCACGACGAAGCCGACGGTGGACGCGGTCGCGAAGCGGACGACGTCGCCGGTGCCGACCGAGGTTCTCAAGGCGACGGGCTGCCAGGCGCCGTCGGTGGGGACGAGCTTGCGACTCGCGTTGGGTGTCTGGGAGCCACCGGTGTTGAGCACGTCGCGGTCGATGATCACGCCCGCGGCGGCAGCCGCGGCCGCGACGGTGAGCCCTTCAAAGAGGCGCCGTCGGGTGAGGCGGCGGTGGGCTAGTTCGTCGAGTGGCGTTGCCTCGTCGGCGAACTCCTGAGCTAGCTGCTGGTGCAGGTCGGCGACGAACTCGGTGCGGGGAAGGGTGGCGCCAGGCCGCGCGGCGCGAAGCTCGATGGCGGCACGCATCGCCTCGGCGTCCTCGGCATCGGGCTTGAAGCGGCGCGGCCGGCGGTTGCCGAGGAGCGCCTCGATGAAGGCGGCGACGCGTCGCGTGCTCACAATGCCTCCTCAAAGAGCTGTGCGGCATAGCGCAGCGCACGGTGCTGCAGCACTTTGGCGTTGGCCACGCTGACGTTCATCGCCCCCGCGGCCTCACGGATCGAACATGATTCGAGGAAACGCAGCTCGAGGATACGTCCGTAGCGTTCGGGCAGCGCGGCGAGAATTCGGGCGACTCGCTGGGGCGCCAGGCTCTCAGTCGGTGCTTCGTCCAGTGCGGCCTGATCGCCCTCGAGATCGATGGCGGTGATCTCGGCGCCGTAGCGGCGTCGCCAGTGCGAGGCGAGGACGGTCCGTGAGGTGGCGAGCAGGTACGCGCGGACCTCGCCCTTGGATGCTGTGACGCGCAGTGGGCCGAGGGCAGCGTGGAAGACCTCGGCGGTGAGGTCCTCGGCGTCGGGGCGGTTGCCGACTCGGCTGTAGATCACACGGTAGATGCGCTCGACGTTGTCGAGGTAAATGGCTTCCCAGTCGGGATAACGGTCGCCGGCGACGCTGCGCAGATACGGGACAGTACGCGGCTCGTGGTGGGAACCCTCTCGGCCGTCGGCGTCGGTCCCAGCCTCGGCCCCCGCGATCGCCCGGCACGGCAACCCGGCAGCCGGGACTGCCGCCCCTTTCGGGGGGGACGTCGGGTCGGTAGCGCCAGGACGGACTCGGGACCGACGGAGAGGGCTCACCACCTCTAGATAGGGGGCCGGGTTACATCGGCCCCCTATCGGGTTCACCGGTGCCGGATCCTGGCCAGCGCCGGCACCGGACGGCCGGGGGGCACGGGCGGGCCTGAGCCCACGCGGCGGTCGAGCCGGTCCAGGACGAGCGCCGCCGTGAGGAAGATCAGGGCCGAAGCCTCGGCGAGGAGCGCGATCAGTGCTTGGGGTGCAGGCTGGAGGCCCCGCTCCTGGAAGTTGAACAGGCCGCCAGGACGGCGGGTGAGGCCAAAGGCGATCAGGGTCCCGACACT
>DASZJD010000089.1 GCA_035948415.1 Acidimicrobiia bacterium
TGCACGGTAGGCCGCCCTGTTGCTCACAGCACGACTCAACTCCACGGATACGATGAGCTGTTGGGCGCCCCTAGCTCAACTGGTTAGAGCAAGTGACTCTTAATCACTAGGTTCAGGGTTCGAGTCCCTGGGGGCGTACAAGGCTTCGATCGCTTGCCGTATAACCCGCCGACCATCAGACCGGTGGATGCCCTCCGTGGCCTGAACTGCCACACTGACGGCAGCGAAGGCGGCGGCGTGGACGATCGACCTGTTACGAGATACGCGGAGTCACAGGACGGCGGCAGCATCGCATACCAGATTGTCGGCGATGGTCCGATCGACCTCGTGGTACCACCGACCGTCGATATCGCGATCGACTTCTTCTGGGACGAGCCGAGCTTTGTGCGCGTCGCCCGGCGCCTTGGTCGTTTCAGCCGGACCGTTTGGTACGACGGCCGAGGAATCGGAGCATCCGGCGGGAACTTCGCTGACAGCTTGGTCGACGAGATTGTCGATGCCGACTTGACCGCGGTACTGGACGCAGTGGGGTCCGAGCGTGCCGCACTCGTCGGATGGAACCAGGGTGGCGCGACCGTCATCCGCCACGCTGCCGGTCATACCGAGCGGGTCTCTGCCCTCGTCCTCATCGACACGTACGCGCACTACGTCCAAGAGGCCGACTATCCGTGGGGCATGCCGGCTGAACTCCTGGACGAGTACAGCGCCTCCACGAGCGACAGATGGTCGACCGGCGCGGGGCTTGAGCTATTCGCCCCGAGCAAGGCTCAAGACCCGGCCTTTCGTGACTGGTGGGCGCGGGGTCATCGCCTCGGTATCGGAGCCGATCAAGCCGCCGCGTCAATGCGAGCCGGCGCACGCCGAGATGTGCGCGCTTTGCTACCGGCTATCACGGTTCCCACCCTGGTGCTCCATCGAGCCGGGGACCTCTACGTGCGAGTTGAGGCTGGTCGGTACCTGGCCGAGCACATCCCAGGAGCCAAGTACGTTGAGCTGCCGGGCGCGGACCACGCCTATTTCCTCGGTGACACTGACGCCCTTCTGGATGAGATCGAGGAGTTCCTGACCGGTGGCCGCCAGGCTCCCGAAGGAGACGTGGTCACGGCCACGATTGTCTTCACGGACATAGTCGACTCGACCGCGCAGTCCGCACGTATGGGCCACCGCAAGTGGAGCAACGTCGTTGCCGATCACGACGCGATGATCCGGGCCACGCTGGACCGCTATCGCGGCCGGGAGATCAAGACCATCGGGGACGGCTTTCTCGCGACGTTCGACGCGAGCACCAGGGCGGTTCGCGCCGCTCAGGAGATCGTCAGGGACGCGGCCGGGCTTGGGATTGCCGTGCGGGCCGGGGTCCACACCGGCGAGGTCGAGGTACGCCCCGGGGACGTCGTTGGCCTGCCTGTGAGCATCGCCAAACGCATCTGCGACGCTGCCGGCCCCGCCGAGGCGCTCGTCTCGCAGACCGTCAGGGATTTGGCCGGAGGATCCGACATCAACTTCGTCAACCGGGGTGCCCACGCATTCAAAGGGCTTCCCGGGCGCTTGGGTCTTTGGGCCGTGACCTGACGCTCAGTGCGAGCACCGCGGCGAGTCCCTCCGGCGGGTTCGAATGATGCCCCTGGAGGAGCACGACTAAGGGGCCTGGGCCGGAGCCCGAGCAGCCCGAGAACAATGGCTGACCGGCAGCCTCGCCGAGCCGCGGCGCGGCAGTGCCGTCGGTCTCAAGGAGCCGCCGCCTCTCGCCGATCCCTGGTCTGTGCTCAGGCTGGGACGAGTTCCTCTGATAGCGCTCACGGTAACTGGCGTGGCCCTCATGAGCGCGGCCGCTGGATCGGGCATCGTCTTCACGGCGCGCCGAGGATCACCCTCGTTGTCGAGAAACCACCGGTCTGCGACCACATCCGCAGTGCCTACCCCGACCACGACCGCAACGGCCGGATCGCCGACCACAACGACCGAACCTGCTCCGCCCCAACCCACGCCGCCGGTGCAGCCGACCGCATCACCATCGGCGGTCCAATCTCCGGAATGGGGATGCGACGCCGCGCTCGCGTATCTGGGCTCACATGCCAACCCAGCGTTCACGATCCAATGTCCAGGAAACGCCTATGGCCATCAAGCGATGACCTGCGCGTATCGTGCGGATTTCTGCCCTGGCGGCATGGTGATCGCGATCGCGGTCCCGTGCCCTGCCGCCTACATGAACGAGGCCGCGAACAGTTGGATCCTGACCGGCATGCGACCAGGACCTATCGACCCCTACGGATCCTGCTGACCGTCGTCAAACCTGAGACGGACTCGCGTCGCTGGAGCGAAGGCCGGCTTCCCCTACTCATCGCTCCGCGGCGTGCGGGCAGCGCATGGGATGCGCGTCAGAGGAGGGCGGCCGCGAACTGGTCGTGGTGGTCGGTCCACCAGCGGCGCCGGCGGTCGTAGCGCTCGCTGCCACCGGTCCGGTTCCACATCTCGGTGAAGTTCGGGTCACCGGCGTCGACGCGGCGCCGGGCGGCTGCCTCGATGCGGCCCATGGCATCGTTCATGGCGGTGAGCAGCTCCGCCCGGCCGTCCCGGTCCAGTCCGTAAGTGTCGCCGACGAGTCGTAGCCGTGCCGGCCGGTCGGCGGGTCGCCAGCCGAGCCGGGCCTGGTCGAAGTCGTCGTCGATCGGTACGCAGAGGCGGGCGAGCTGGGCCAGGTCGTAGACGGGGCGGCCAGGGGCAGCGAACTCGAAGTCCAGCAGCGCGACGGCGATGCCGTCACGGAAGACGACGTTCTCGGGGCACACGTCGTTGTGGCACACGAGCGTCCCGCCCGCAGGGTCAGCCAGACTGTCGTCCCAGGTGAGACCCTGAGGGTCGAACCCGCGGGCGCCGTCGTGCAGCCCACGCAGCAGCCTGGCGATGGACGCCAGCGCGGTGTCGGACTGGCTCCAGTCCGGATAGGGCGCCACCGGAACCTCGCCGTCGATGAACACGAGGCGCTCGCGTCCGTCCTCGTCGATGCCGACTGGTGACGAGGCACCCTCGAATCCGGCGTGCCTCACCGCCCGCAGGAAGGCGTGGATCGAACCCGAGTGCGGAGTCGAGGGGCGAAGGACATGCGGACCGACGCGGACGACCCGGCCTGCGTTCGCGATCCCACCATCGAGCTGTTGCTCAGCCACACGGCCACTGTGACAGGCGAATGGTGCAGCCGCGGCCGGCCCGTCGACAACGGCTTGTGCGCATCGGCGAGATCCGACCAGCGGCGAAGTGGTCCCATCGGATCGGACGGGGGTTCGCCGCTTTGCGCGTAAGCGATGTCGACCACCCCATCAGCTACAACCAGCGAGCCCCGGCCCGCACGTCCGCGAAGCGCATCCCGCAGTCTTGCAGTGCGTTGAGCACGTCACGGAGCAACGCTGCGTGGCCGGGCGACCCTTGCGAAAGAGAGGCCACCTCCGCGCCCCGATTGGGTGTTCGGCGCGACGCCGGTGCGCACAGAACAACGCGACCGAACGGCGGCGTGGCGTCACGACGGGCAACACGGATCGGCACAGCTGTGCCCGGCAGCTCGCTGGTTCGAATGCGGCTCGCTACCCCGGTTGGCAGCGCCCCCGGCAGGACTCGAACCTGCGACCTCGTCATTAGAAGTGACTTGCTCTGTCCAGCTGAGCTACGGGGGCGGCGACGGCAACGGTACCGCTACGACCACGACCGTCACCGCAATAGCCGTGTCACGCTGCGGTGTTCGGCCCCGCCGGGCGTGCAGCGGGAACTCGTTGCCGTCGAACCCGAGGATCGTTCGAGGCGCCTGCGAGCGCGTCTGGCGTGTTCCGGGACTGGCTCGGCGTCTTCCTCGATGCGTCAGGGGAGAACAGCGTCACTCGGAGCGAGAGAGCCAGGACTCTGAGGGATGCCGAACGCCAGTGGCGCCGCCCAAGAAGCTCGTCGCGGATCTCGACCGCGGATGAGCGGACAGGTCGGGCACCGGCGCTCGATCCGGGCGGACGCAGAGCCCGCCCAGCAGCTCGGGGTCACCTACCAGTGATCAGTGCTGTTGGCGGGTCGTCCCTGATCGAGCACGACAGGTCCTTGCTGAAGAAGGAGCACGTGAGTCGGCCGTCCTTGTGGCGATACTCGTACGTCAACATCAGAGCCTCTGGAGCGTCGCTCGCGGACCTCGGCGCCGAGACAATCTTCCAATCCACTCGCGCGCCGCGTTCGACGCAGGAGAGCTCCGACGACACGTCGACATGCACAATGGATCGCTCAAACGGACGGACCTCGAACGGGAACTCGGGCCGTGCGGTGGCGCAGACGCTGGATCGCGGCTCGACGCGAATCGACTTCAGATCTCCGCGAAACTCGACCCTGACGTCGTCGCCAGCAGGGGCCCGAGCCCGGTTTTGGGGCAGGGCGCCCACATAGCCGGCCGTCAGCGCTCCGGCAGCGATCGCGCCCAGCAGCAGAGCGCCGATGCGGCTGATGGCCCCGTGCACGTCGCCAACCCTTTCTTCGGTTGACGTTGCATCGTCGGCGCCGGAGGCAACCTTGAGCCGGCCTCGCCGCGCCTTGACTCGCTGCCAGCCCCACCGAGCGATGCGGCGTTCGGCGCGGCAGTCTCCGGCGGCGACGGCGGGGCTGAGCTCAGGACGTGGCGGTCGGCCGGAACGGATCCACCGACGGACTTGCCTTCACCCGACCACCGGCGGCGGCCGCGATGTCGAGCTGTGCTGTGCGCATGGCGTTGAGCCACGCCTGACTGGCGGCGAAGTACGCGCCCGAGTTCGCGCTGTCGATCTTGCTGCCCATCTGGGTCGCAGCCGACGCAAGCTGGCTGGTGCTCGTGACGAGGGCCTGCACGCTGGAGTTCGTCGAGGGAGGGAACTGCACGCTGCGCAGCGACGTCAGGAACTGTGTCACGCCATCGGCGAGAGCGCGAAACGCGGCCTGCGCTCCGGGGAAGTCGTTCGCGCTGATCGCACTCGTCGCCGCCTCGGTCTCCGTACTGATGACCTTGAAGACCTGGTCCTCGGCGGAGCCGAACGACGTAAAGGCTAAGAACGCGAGCTGGCGGTTGCCGCCAGTGGTCGAGGATGACGAGCCGCCACCGGACGATCCCGACAGCGTGAGCGCCAGCACGACGGCGACCACCACAGCGAGCGTGCCGCCCCCACCGGCGAGGATCAGCAGCCGGCGCCGCCCGGCCCGGCGCGCCACCTCGGGTGCTCCACGGGGAGCTGCCCCGGCCGGTGCTGGCTCCGTGGCTGCTGGTGGGCCGGTCGCCGGGGGCGGCCCGGATGCCGCACCCGACCCCGTCGCGATGGGCGGCTCTGAGTCTGGAGGACGGCCGGTCGCCGGGGGCGGGCCGGACGGGGCGGAACCGGCGCCGACCTCGTCGGCGGGAGGGTCGGCGATCGGGACCACCGGCCGGACCGGTTGACCGCACGAGCCACAAAAGCGGGCGTCGGAGCCAACCTCGGCCCCGCACGACTCACAGAACCGGCCCCCCACCCCCTCCACGGTCGTGAGCGTACAGGGTCGCCTGCGAGCGGGCCGGCGGTGCCACGCGCGCCCCGGGGCTCCTCGCTGGTCCTCGACGCCGGCCGCAGACGGGTCGCCACGCCCTGGTCCGATCACCGCGAGCGACGATGTCGCCACCCGGCGGCCGGTCCACCCGGCCTCAGCGTTCGGGACCGGTCGACGAGCGCAGGTCGGACGAGCCGACGTCCGCGGTACGGGTCGCGCGCCCCCTCGAGCGGGGGCCGCGGTTCAGAGACCCGGGACGGTGATCGGCGGACTCGGGGTCGGACCGGCGGGCGGCACGGGCGCGTGGCCGGTTGCCGACGGGGCGGAGTTCGAGCCGCTGCTCGACGAGATCGAGGTGCCGCTCCCGGCCGGGAGTCCCGAGGGGGAACCGCTGGCCGGCAGACCCGGGGCCGGACTCTGGGACGCGGCGGCCGCGTTGGGGCTGCGAGGCGCCGAGACCGGGCTCGGACTCCCGGGGGCCGAGCCCGGACGCGGACCGGGGACCGCGCCACCCGCGCTCGGAGGGCTCCCCGGCGAACCGCCAAAGAGGCTGCTCACTGCCCACGCCCGACCGCCAGACCGCGGAGCCGCGGCCGCGGCGGCGGGTGGCGACGACGGCCGAGCGCCGGTGGAGTCGGTGATTCCCGGCAGCGTCAGGAGCGGCGGCCTCGTGACGCGCGGGGTCTGGGCGCTGTTCTTCACCCGGAGGTCGCTGGGTCCGCGCACGATCAAGAACGCTCCCGCCGGGACCGCGGCGGCCACGAGGATCGCGACGGCAAGAACCAGCGGTGCGAGACCGTCGGGCGGAGCGTGGGTCGCCTCGCCCGCGGTCTTGGCCGTCGGCCTCTCGCCCGACGGTCGGGCTCGATGTCGATCCCGCTGCTGCTCGTCCATGCGCACCCAGTCCATCCCTGCTACCAGGTTCGACGTCTCCAACGGATCCGCCGCCCCCGGATGTCACCGACGATGTCACCCCGGCGTGACCGGCGCGAGCGTTCCGCGCTCCCGGGGTCGAACCGCGCGGTGTCGTGCCGCTCGCGCCAATCGCGCAGTTCCGGACGCGCCGACCACCCACGTCGGTGACGCGACGCGCACGGTGAACGGCAGGTTCAGGGTTCGTGTCCGCCGGGTAGCCAGCGCGCGATCACCCGGGGCCCGGCGACGCGCGCGCGCGACCGGACGACCGATGCGAGGGGTGGACTCGATGGCGACGCGGCCATCACGGGGCGCGAGCGACCGTCAGCAGAGGGTCTGGCGGCCCGCAGTTCGGCGCCGAGTCAGACCTGCCCGGCCCCGTCCCCGGACCCTGTCGCCTCGATCCCGGACTCGGGGGCGGCCGCGGTCCGCGCCGCGAGCCAGGTGGTCAGCGGCACCGCGGCGACGAGGCCGACGCTGCCCACCAGGGTTCGGATGATCTCCGTCGCCACGATCTCGCTGTTGGCGACGGTGCCGAGCGACTGGCGGGAGAGCACGAACAGGATGAGGATCGGCAGCGCGGCCCCGGCGTACGCGAGCGCCAGCGTGTTGACGGTCGAGCCGACGTGGTCCCGACCCACCCGGAGCCCCGACCGGAAGAGACGGGCGCGCGACATCCTCGGATCCGCCGCCCGCACCTCCCACACGGCCGAGGCCTGCGTGACGGTGACGTCGTTGAGGGCGCCGAGCGAACCGAGGACCATGCCGCCGAGCACGAGCCCACGCAGGTCGATCCCGCCGGTGCCGATCCGCACCAGGATGGCCTCCTCGGTCGCGAACCCGGAGAGGTGGGCCGCGCTGGTGAAGAGCTCGGCGAGGCCCACGACGAGCGCCAGCGTGGCCAGCGTGCCGAGCAGGGCGACGGTGGTCATGGTTCGCGTCCCGTTGGCGAGGTAGAGCGCGGCGTAGGCGATTGTCGCCGAGCCGACGATGGCCACGAGAACGGGGCTCTCCCCGTCGAGCAAGGCCGGCAGGATGAACACGAGCAACACCGCGATGCTCGC
>DASZJD010000090.1 GCA_035948415.1 Acidimicrobiia bacterium
AGCCCCTCCGGCCCGTGGTACACGGCGTAGAGGCCGGCGATCACGGCGAGGAGCACCTGGGCGGTGCAGATGTTGCTCGTCGCCCGCTCGCGGCGGATGTGCTGCTCGCGGGTCTGGAGCGCCAGCCGGAGCGCGGGTCGGCCGGCGTCGTCCACCGAGATGCCGACCAGGCGGCCGGGCAGGCTGCGCCGGAACTCGTCGCGGGTGGCGAGGAAACCGGCGTGCGGGCCGCCGAAGCCGAGCGGCACGCCGAAGCGCTGCGACGA
Organism: Acidimicrobiia bacterium; assembly: GCA_035948415.1. NCBI lineage: Bacteria > Bacillati > Actinomycetota > Acidimicrobiia > Acidimicrobiia bacterium. The sequence goes on from DASZJD010000090.1 coordinate 267, forward strand.
CCCGACCACGACGTCGGCCCCCTGCTCCCCCGGCGGGGTCAGGAGGGTGCAGGCGAGGAGGTCGGCGGCCACCACGACGCGCGCGCCCCGGTCGTGGGTCGCCGCGATCAGGGCCCGCCGGTCGCGCGCGCGGCCGCTGGATCCCGGCTCCTGGAGGAGCACGCCGAACACGTCGTCGGGCCCGGCCGCCTCCGGGTCGGCGACGAGGACCTGCAGGCCGAGCGCCTCGGCGCGGGTGCGCACGACGGCGACCGTCTGGGGGTGGCAGTCGGGGTCGACGACGAACGTGGAGCCGGCGTCGCCCTGGACCCGGTGGCAGAGGGCCATGGCCTCGGCGGCCGCGGTCGACTCGTCGAGCAGCGACGCGTTCGCCAGCTCCATCCCGGTCAGGTCGGCGACCATGGTCTGGAAGTTCAGGAGCGCCTCGAGCCGCCCCTGGGAGATCTCGGGCTGGTACGGCGTGTACGCCGTGTACCAGGCCGGGTTCTCGAGCACCGTGCGCTGGATCACCGGCGGTGTGATCGTGTCGGCGTAGCCGGTCCCGAGGAGCGAGACGGCGACGGTGTTGCGCGCCGCCAGGGCGCGCAGCTCGTCGGCCACCGCGGTCTCGTCGGCGGCCGCCGGCAGCTCGAGCGGCCCCGAGAGCCGGATCGCCGCCGGCACCGTCGCCTCGGCGAGCTCGTCGAGCGACGAGAGGCCGAGCGCGGCCAGCATCACGGCCTGCTCGGCGGGGTCGGGGCCGACGTGACGGTCGACGAAGCGGGTGGGCTCGAGGTCTCGAAGGGTCATCGGCCTCCGTCCAGTCGCGGCGTGCTGCGCCGGGCCACCGGCGTGGCCCGCGGCTCCCGCGCTGTCGGGGGACCTGAGAGATTCGCCGGCGGCGCCGGCTTTCCCCTTCGGTGAGGCGGGATGGCCCGCCTGCTCTCCAGCGTGGCCTCACCCGGTCGGTTCGGTGGCCTGAGAGGTTCCGGGAGTGGTTGCTCCTTCGGCGCCTCGCCCTCGACGAGGCTCTCCCGGCCGGGGTCCACGGCCACGCGCAGCGTACCCCGGGCGCGCCGCCGGCCTCACGGACGGTGCACGAACGGGGTCGGCACCACGGTCGCCGGCACCGGCCGGCCCCGCACGTCGATGGTGACCGCGGTGCCGTCGGCCACCGCCGGGGGCAGGAAGGCGAGCGCGATCCCCCGCCCGAGGGTGGGCGAGAAGTTCCCGCTCGTCACCTCCCCCGCCGGCTCGCCGTCGACGAGGACCGGGCAGCCGGCCCTCGGCACCCGCCGGTCCTCGCCGAGCAGGCCCCGGAGCCGGCGCGCCACGCCGCGCTCGCGCTCGGCGAGCAGCGGCTCCCGGCCTCGGAACGGGCCCTTGTCGAAGCGGGCCACCCACCCGAGGCCCGCCTGCAGCGGGGTGATGCCCGGGCCCAGCTCGTGGCCGTGGAGCGGGAACCCGGCCTCGAGTCGCAGCGTGTCGCGGGCGCCGAGCCCGGCCGGGCGGATCCCGGCCGCCAGGAGCGCGTCCCACACCGCCGGCGCGTCCGCGGCCGGGACGTGCAGCTCGACGCCGTCCTCCCCGGTGTAGCCGGTGCCGGCCGCCCACCCGTCGAAGCGGTCGTGGACGGGCCGGACGTGGAGGCGGGGCACGCTCGCGGCGGCGTCGAGGACGCCGGCCAGGCGAGCCCGAGCGTGGGGGCCCTGCACCGCGAGGACCGCCCGCGACGCGGTGACGTCCTCGGCCCGGCTCGCGCCGGACGCCTGCGCCGCGGCCTCGGCGAGGGCCGTCGTCACCCCGGCGGTGTTCGACGCGTTCGGCATGACCAGGAAGACGTCGGGCTCGACCCACCACACGATGATGTCGTCGACCACGTGCGCGTCGTCGGGGTCGAGGAGGTGCGTGTACTGGGCTCGGCCGGGCTCGACGCGCCGCAGGTCGTTCGTCAGCGCCCACTGGAGGGCGTCGAAGGCGCCGGGGCCCTCGATCCGCACCGAGCCCAGGTGGGAGACGTCGAACACGACCGCGTCCTCGCGGCAGGCGCGATGCTCCTCGAGCACGCTCGTGAACTGGATCGGCATCTCCCAGCCGCCGAAGGCCGCCAGCCGCGCGCCCAGCGCGCGGTGCGCGGCGTCGAGCGGGCTGTGGCGCAGCGCGTCGGCCATCGGCGGCGGAGCCTACGCGGCCCCTTCAGGCGGTCTCGGCCTCCTCGTCGCCGCCGACGCCGACGTCCGGTCGCAGATCGAGGCGCGCGGTGGCGTCGAGCGCCTCCCCGCCGAGCTGCGACGGCGGCTCGAGCCCGTACTTCACGAGCAGGTGCAGGTAGTCGCGCTGGTAGAGGACCTTGATGTTCGTGCCCGGGAAGCGCTCGCGCAGCGTGCGGGCCTTGCGGTTCTTCTTCGTCACGAGCTTCTGGTTCAGCGTCGTGATCTCGATGTACAGGTCGTACGCCGGCAGGTAGAAGTCGGGGGTGAACGCCTGGACCGTCTGGCCCTGGTGGTCCTCCTCGAGGGTGAAGGTGCGCGGCTCGTACTCCCACACGATCCCGTAGAAGTCGAGGAGCTTGGCGAACTGGCGCTCGGAGTTGTGCGCGAAGCGCGTGTCCTCGTGCGGGAGGCCGTCGCCGATCGGTCAGCCCCCTTGTGCGGCGCGACGCGGGCGCGGTGCCAGGGCGGGCGGGTCGGCGGGCGCCAGCTCGTGGATTCGCGCGTCGAGCTCCTCGACCACGTGGCCGAGGGGCACGATGTTGAGGACGCCCTGGCCGCGCCGGACCAGGTCGACGAGGGCGTCGCCGTCGCGGGCGAGCACCGAGTCGGAGCCGTCGAGGACGAGGCTGGCGGCCTCCCAGTTGGCGGTGTCCTCGCGCAGGTACTCGATGGCCCGGCGCGCCGTCTGCAGCTTCACGCCCGCGTCGAGGAGGCTCTTGATGACCTTCAACCGCACCAGGTCCTGGTACGAGTAGCGGCGCTGCGAGCCGCTCCCCCGCGCGTCGGCGAGCGACGGCCGGACGAGCTCCGTGCGCGCCCAGTAGTCGAGCTGGCGGTACGAGATGCCGACGATCGCGCACACCTGCGGGCCGCCGAAGCCCGGCTCGGGCGCCAACGCCTCGTCCAGGGTTCGCGCCCCGCTCGGCGCCGACCCGGTCGCCGATCCCCGCTTGGCCGCCACGCTGCCCTCCCGAGTCACACGGGCGTAGTTACGCCGCTGTGACGCTACCTGGCGGCCTGGCCGCCGTCAACGAGTCACTCGGGGGCGAAGTCCTCGGGCCGGACCTGGTTCAGGAACTCCCGGAACTCCTCGATCTCGGCCTCCTCCTCGTCCTGGTCGAAGAGGACCCCGGCCTCCTCGAGGACGGCCTCGTCGGCGAAGATCGGCACCGGGTCGGGGTACCGGGCGGCGAGGGCCAGGGCGTCGGAGGGCCGAGACGAGATGCGGTGGGTGTCGCCGTTCTGGCCCAGCTCGATCTCGGCGTAGAAGGTGCCGTCGTGCAGCTCGGTGATCACGACCCGCTGGAGCCGGACCGCCATCTCGTCGAGGACGGTCTTGAACAGGTCGTGGGTCATCGGGCGGGGCGTCTCCATGCCCTGGAGCGCGTACACGATGGCGGTGGCCTCGGGGGGCCCGATGAAGATCGGCAGGTACCGCTGCCCGTCCTCTTCCCGGAGGAGGACGATGGGCTGGTTCGTGGGGACCTCGACTCGGACCCCCACCAGCGACATCTGGATCACTGGCAGCGCCTTTCGACACGTACCCCGAGAACGCCAGCAACCCTAGCATCGCGGTTTCTCGGTCCCGCCCCGGACCCGCGGCCCGATTCGCGGCTGGGGCCGGTCGGTTCACGGCTCATTGCCCGCCGTCCCGCGCGCGCCGTACACGTCGAGGTAGGCGTCCGGGTCGGCGGCCAGCGCG
>DASZJD010000091.1 GCA_035948415.1 Acidimicrobiia bacterium
CCTGCTCTTCGACCCTCGCAACGCCGACGCCCCCCAGGAGATGTACGCCCAGCTGCGCTCGGAGGCACCGGTCACCCGCGTGACGGGCTACGACGGAATCCCGACCGTCTACGTGTCCCGCTACGAGGAGGTGATCTGGGCCCTGCGCCACCCCGAGGTGTTCTCGTCGGCGCCCGAGGCGGTCTCGATCGGCCAGGAGTACCCGCTGATCCCGTTGCAGGTCGACCCGCCGGACCACGCGAAGTACCGGCGCTTCCTCGACCCTGAGTTCTCCCCGAAGCGCATCGGGGAGCTCGACGCCGACGCGCGAGCGCTCGTGAACTCGATCATCGACCGATTCATCGATCGCGGGGGGTGCGACTTCCACGAGGAGTTCGCGACGCCGCTGCCGTCGGCCATCTTTCTCCGGCTCATGGGGTTGCCGCAGTCGGACCTCCCGACGTTCCTGCAGTGGCGCGATGACACCATCCGGCCGAAGGTGGCTCCGAACGATCTCGAAGGTGCACAGGCGATTCGCGAGCGCGCCGGCCACGACATCACGGCCTACTTCGACGCCGCCCTCGACGAGCAGCAGCGCGCACCTGGCGACGGGCTCCTGGCCCGCATCGCGAGCGCCGAGGTCGACGGCGCGCCGCTGCCCCGGGCGGAACAGCTCGGGATCTGTCACCTCATGCTGCTCGGCGGGCTGGACACCGTGACCGCGAGCCTGGACTGCGAGATCGTCTACCTGGCCCGCAACCCGGAGCACCGTCGCCGGCTCGTCGACCAGCCGTCGCTCACCGCCGGCGCGGTCGAGGAGCTGCTCCGCTGGGAGACCCCGGTGATGATGGTGGTCCGGGTCATCAAGCAGGATCACGAGCTCGCCGGCGTTGAGATGCACGCCGGTGACCACGCCGTGATCATGATCGGCGCCGCCAACCTCGACGACGAGTTCCCGGAGGCCTCGCGGGTCGACTTCGCCCGAGAGGCGAACCGTCACCTGGCGTTCGGGGCCGGCCCGCACCGCTGCCTCGGATCGCACCTGGCCCGCCTGGAGCAGCGGGTCGCGCTGGAGGAGTGGCACCGCCGCATCCCCGACTACCGGATCGCCGACGGGATCGAGATCCGCTGCTCGCCCGGGATCCGCCAGGCCGAGATCCTGCCGCTGGTCTGGAGCTGACCGGCCGCCTCAGCCGAGGAGCGCCGGCGCCAGGTCGCGCCAGGCCTGGCGGGGCCCGACCCGTGGGTCCGGCGCCGCCACGTGGACGCACACGTGGTCGGCACCGGCGTCGAGGTGGTCCCGGACCCGACGCGTGATGGCGGCCTCGTCGCCCCACGCCACGACGCCGTCGACGAGCCGGTCGCTGCCGATCCCGCCGACGTCCTCGGCCGTGAACCCGAGCCGTCGCAGGTTGCGCACGTAGTTCGGCAGCTGGAGGTAGATCGCGAGGTGCTGCCGGGCGACGGCGCGCGCTGAGCCCGCGTCGCGCTCGAGCACGACCGGCTGCTCGGGCGCGAGGACCGCGGCGGGGCCGAGGACGGACCGAGCCTCGGCCGTGTGCGCCGGCGTGACGAGGTAGGGGTGGGCGCCCGCGCTGCGGTCACGGGCCAGCCCGAGCATGCGCGGTCCGAGCGCGGCG
>DASZJD010000092.1 GCA_035948415.1 Acidimicrobiia bacterium
GCGACGCCAGCTTCGTGATCGTCGACCGGGGCACGGGCGCCCTCCTCGGCGCCATCGGGCTCCACGAGATCGACGACGCCGCCGGCACCGCCCAGGTCGGCTACTGGGTCGACGCCGCCGCCCGTCGGCGCGGGGTGGCGACCCGGGCGCTGCGCCTCGTGACGGGCTGGGCCCGCGACGAGCTCGGCCTGCGCCGCGTCGTGGCGCTCGTGTTCACGGACAACCCCTGGTCGCGGCGGGTGGTGGAGCGGGTCGGGTTCGTGCTCGAGGCCGGCCCCCCGACCGAGGTCGGCCACCAGCTGGGCCCCCGCTCGGCGTTCGTGTACGCGCTCACGGGCGGGGACGGCGCACCCGGGTGACGGTCAGGAGACGAAGTTCAGCTGCTCGACCACGCGCCGGCCGAGCTCGGCGTCGCCCGCGAACGACACCACGCCGGCCGCGAGCGCGTCGGCTGGCTCGAGGCGACCGCAGGCCAGGCGGGCCAGGGTCTCGCCGTCGGTCCGAACCGTCACCGTGGGCTGGGCCGGCGCCGCCTCGAGCAGCCGGGCCCGCCCCTCGACGACGACGGCGTGACGCCCCGCCAGCGGCGCGACGAGCTCGAACGCGACCGTCGTCCCCTCGGGGGGCGCCACCTTCTTGCCGACGACGAAGGGCAGCGCGCCGACGATCCGGCCCATGGCCGCCTCGGCGACCGGTCCCTCGAGGTCGCCCGGACGGCCGACCGGCCGGCGCATGTCCTGCTCGTGCACCCAGGAGTCGAAGACCCGGAACGGGAGCAGGTCGCGCACCGTCCCGGGCCCGACCGGGGTGAACGACGGCGCCCCGAAGTCGTCGGGGCTGAACCCGCGCAGCTGCGCCAGCCGGTCCGCGGTCACCGCCTCGAATTCGGCCAGCGCGTGGGCGCCGGCGTAGCCGCGCCGCGAGTCGACGAACACCTCGTTGCTCCGGCCGAAGTCGTTCTTGACGTGGGGCAGGTGAGCGGGGAGGTCGTGCTGGGGCGCCGGTCGGCCGAGGAACATCCACTCGAGGCCGGTCACGTGAACGAGGTTGTCCTGCACGGTCCAGCCCGGCACCTCGGTCGGCGTCTTCCACCCGGCCTCGTCGAGGGCTCGGCCGAAGTCGGCGATCGAGGCCCAGACGTGCTCGAGCTGGTCGACGAGGGTTCGATCCGACGGCATCAGGCCTCCTCGACCGGGCGCCGCCCATCGTCGCGCACCTCGACGTCCAGCACGGTGTGGTCCGGCCCCTTCGTGATCACGAGGTCGGCGTGCCGGCGGCTGGGGGCGACGTGCTCGCGCAGGTTCACGAGGTTGACGCCGCGCCACACCTGGTCGGCGAGCGCCGCCAGCGCCTCGTCGCCCATCGACGCCAAGGACCGGTAGAAGGAGGCGGGGTCGTCGCGGCCGGCGGCGACGAGGGCGAGGAACCGCTGCCGGAACCAGGATTCGAGGAGCGTCTCGTCGACCTCCACGTAGACGGCCACGTCGAGCAGGTCGGGCACGGCCGCCAGCACGTTGACCCCCTCGACGACGAGGACGTCGACGGCCGGGACCTCACGGTCGCCGTCGACGTCGTAGATCCGGTGCGAGTAGTGGGGCACCCGCCGCGGCAGGCGGCCCGCCCGCGCCGCCACGACGAAGGCTCGCAGGGCGGCGAGGTCGTAGGACTCGGGGAAGCCCTTGCGGGCGGCGAGCCCCCGCTCGGCGAGCCCGCGGTTCGGGAGGAGGAACCCGTCGGTGCTCACCACATCGACCGACGCCGGGCCGAGCGCGGCCCGCAGCTCCTCGGCGAGCACCGTCTTGCCGCTCGCCACGCCGCCGGCGATCCCGACGACGACCGGGCCGGCGTGCGGGGGCGCGGCGGCGGCGAGGCCGCGCACGGCCTCGGCGGGGCTCCTCACCGTCGCATGTGGTCGGACAGGTCGCCGAGCAGGTCGGGGTGGATGGCGCGCTCCACGAAGCGCCAGCGGCCGTCGACGCGCGCGAAGCGGTCCTGGTACCGGCCCGAGAGCACGGGCCCGAGCCCGCCGCTCGGACGGGCCTGGAGCACGGTGAAGACGCAATGGCTGGTGGCCGTGCCGGCCTCGGGGTCGACGGCCACCTCGAGGTTCGAGAGCACGTGCTGGGTGCGCGGCGTGCCGTCCTCGTAGCGGATCACCGGCGCGTACAGGCGCCGGACGGCGTCGCGACCGACCAGCGCGCCGCCGCGGCCCGCCGGTCGAACCACCACCGCGTCGGCGAACAGCGCCGCCAGCCCATCGAGGTCGCCGGCGTCGAGACGCTCGGCGTAGGCCACGACGAGGGCGCGCACGGCCTCGGCGTCGGACCCCACGGCGTCATCATGGCGCGCCGACCGACCACCCGGCTCGGGACGCGGCGGTGGACGGGAGCGCCCGGTAGCGTCGCCCCGTGGCGTGGCGCGCCGTCATCTTCGATCTCGGCGGTGTGGTGATGCCGTCCCCGCTCGACACCTTCCGCGCCTACGAGGCGCGGCACGGCCTCCCACACCGGTTCCTGAGCGAGGTCGTGGTGAGCGGCGGCGAGCACGGGGCGTGGTCGCGGTTCGAGCGCGGCGAGCTCGACCCCGCCGGCTTCGCGGACGCGTTCGAGGCCGAGTGCGTGGCCGCCGGGGGCCGGGTGGACGTCCGCGACCTCCTGGCCGAGATCGCCACCGGCGGGGGACCACACGAAGTCATGCTCGAGGCACTCCGGCGCATCCGCGCCCACGGCCTTCGCACCGCCGCGCTCACGAACAACTGGGCCACCGACGACGCCTCGACCATCGGCGACCGCCACCCGGAGCTCGCCGCCGGCTTCGACGTGGTGATCGAGTCCGCGGTCGAGGGCCTCCGGAAGCCGGACCCCCGCATCTACGAGCTCACGTGCGCTCGACTCGACGTCCGGCCCGACGAGGCGGTGTTCCTCGACGACCTCGGCGTGAACCTCAAGGCCGCCCGCGCCCTCGGGATGGCGACGATCAAGGTGGCGGACCCGGCCGTCGCCGTCGGCGAGCTGGAATCGCTCCTCGGCTTCCCGCTGGCCGCCGACCCGGCGCCCGCCCGTCCGTCGCCGGGCGGCGGGTCCTGATGGAGCTCGTCCTCGTCCGGCACGCCCAGCCCGTGCGGGTCGAGCCCGGCAGCGTCGACGGAGCGGCCGACCCCGAGCTCAGCCCGGCGGGTCGCCACCAGGCCGAGCGGCTCGCCGCGTGGCTGGCGGCCGAGGCGCCCGACGCGCTGCTCACGAGCCCGCTCCGACGCGCCCGCGAGACCGCGGCGGCCCTCGCGACCACCCTCGATGTCGCGCCCGCGGTCGTCGACGGGCTGGCCGAGTACGACGCCGGGGCCGACCACTACATCCCCATCGAGGAGCTGCGGGCGACGAGGGACGAACGCTGGTACGCGACGATCGAGGGACGGTGGGCGGACGTCGGCGGCGTCGATCCCGCCGCCTTCCAGCGCCAGGTGGTGCCGGCGGTCGAAGGCGTGATCCACCGCTTCCCCGGCCAACGGGTCGTGGTCGTCACCCACGGCGGGGTCCTGAACGTCTACCTCGCCCACGTGCTCGGGATCGACCAGCTGCTCTGGTTCCATCCCGAGTACACGTCGGTGAACCGAGTCCGCGCCGCCCGCACCGGGCCGCGCAGCGTCGTCTCCATCAACGAGACCGCGCACCTGTACGCGCGGCGCGAGCCGAGTCAGGAGGCAGGCCAGTGACCGTCCGCACCGAGACCGACGGGCCCGTGGTCGTGGTCACGATCGATCGACCCGAGGTGCGCAACGCCGTCGACGCGCCGACCGCGGCCGCGCTCGCCGACGCCTTCCGTGCCTTCGACGCCGACGACGACGCGTCCGTGGCCGTCCTCACCGGCGCCGGCGGCGTCTTCTGCGCCGGCGCCGACCTCAAGGCGATGGGCGCCGGGCGCGCCAACCGCGTCGCCGCCGACGGGGACGGCCCGATGGGCCCGACCCGCGCGCGAACCGCGAAGCCGGTGCTCGCCGCCGTCGAGGGCTACGCGGTCGCCGGCGGCCTCGAGCTGGCCTGCTGGTGCGACCTGCGGGTGGCGGCCCGCGACGCCGTCTTCGGGGTGTTCTGCCGCCGGTGGGGAGTCCCGCTCATCGACGGGGGCACGGTGCGACTCCCCCGGCTGCTCGGGCTCAGCGCCGCCCTCGACCTCATCCTCACCGGCCGCGGCGTGGCCGGCGACGAGGCCTTGCGCCTGGGCCTGGCCAACCGCCTCACCGAGCCCGGCGCCGCCCTCGAGGCGGCGCGCGGCCTGGCCCACGAGCTGGCCCAGCTCCCCCAGACCTGCCTGCGCAACGACCGCCGCTCCGTCTACGAGCAGGAAGGGCGCACCCTCGAGGAGGCCATGGGCGTCGAGTACGAGCTCGGGGTCGCGACGCTCTCGTCCCCCGAGTTCGCGGCCGGCGTGGCCCGCTTCGTCGACGGCGAGGGGCGCCACGGCGCGCCGACGGGGCCGTAGATTGGGAATGCCGCACCGCGGGGAAGTGAGGACGAGGGTGGCACCAGACGCCAAGCGCACGGTGGCCGACATCATGAGCCACCCGGTCGTCACCGCGACCGCCGACGACACCGTGTCGGCCGCGGCGCGGCGCATGCGGACCGAGGGCGTCGGCTCGGTCGTGGTCGTCGACGGGGAGCGGGCGATCGGGATCCTCACCGAGCGGGACCTGGTGCGCCTGGCCGGCGCCGGCGCCGACGGCGGGGCCCGGGTCGCGGACTGGATGACCGCCGACCCCGACCACGTGGCGCCGGACGCCGAGGCGGCGGCGGCGTTCGCGAGCCTCGCCGAGCACGGCTACCGCCACATCCCGGTGGTCGACGACGGGCGGCTCGTCGGCATCGTCTCGATGCGCGACCTGATGCGCATCGCCCAGATCCAGCCGGCCGAGTCGCTCGCCCACGAGGTGCCGCGCGGGCTCGAGGGCGTCGTGGTCGCCGAGACCGAGATCGGCGACGTGCGAGGCCTCGAGGGCTTCTACCACTACCGCCAGTACAACGCCGTGGAGCTCGCCGAGACCCGCAGCCTCGAGGACGTCTGGTACCTGCTGTTCTACGGCGACCTGCCGACCGCGGCCCAGCGCGAACGGTTCATGGCCGAGGTCGGCCCGCTGCGCGAGATCCCACCCGAGGTGCGGCGGGTGCTCCCCGAGCTCGCGGCGGTGGCCGACGCGGCGCCGCCGCTCGACCTGCTGCGCACGGTGGTGTCGCTTCTCGGGGCGTCGCTCGACTTCCGCCCGTCGCTCGACCTGTCCCGCGCCGAGCTGCGGTCCGAGGCGCTCCGGGTCTGCGCGGTGGTGCCGACCGTGCTCTGCGCCCTGCACCGACTCCAGCACGGTGAGGCGATCGTCGAGCCCGACCCGCAGCTGCCCTACGCCGCCAACTACCTCTCGATGATGCTCGGCGAGACGCCGACGGTCGAGCACGCGCGGGCGATCGAGCAGTACCTCATCTCGACCATCGACCACGGCTTCAACGCCTCCACGTTCACGGCTCGGGTGATCACCTCCACGGGCGCCGACCTCGCGGCGGCGGTGGTCGGCGCGATCGGCGCGCTGTCCGGTCCGCTGCACGGCGGCGCCCCCAGCCGGGCCCTCCAGATGCTCGACGAGATCGGCACGATCGAGAACGCCGACGCCTGGATCCGCGCCGCGGTCGAGCGGGGTGACCGCCTGATGGGCTTCGGCCACCGCGTCTACAAGACCGACGATCCCCGGTCGGTGATGCTGCGGAGCGTCGCCGAGCGCCTCGGGGGGCCGAAGGTCGAGTTCGCCGAGCGGGTCGAGCAGCTCGCGGTCGAGATCCTCGCCGAGCTCAAGCCCGGGCGAAAGCTGTACTCGAACGTCGAGTTCTACGCCGGCATCGTGATGGACGCCTGCGGGGTGCCCCGCGACATGTTCACGCCGACGTTCGCGTCGAGCCGCGTCATCGGGTGGACGGCCCACATCCTCGAGCAGGCGGCCGACAACCGGCTCATCCGGCCGAGTGCCCACTACGTCGGGCCTCCCCCGCCGCAGCCGGTCCCGCCCCCCGACGCCTAGAGCCGCTCGGCGCGGCGTCCCGCCACCCAGACGTGCTGGCGCGTCGCCGGCGCCCGCGGTCGAACCCGGGGCGTCACCTGCAGTTGGCGCGCGGCGTCGGAGACCCCCGACGCCAGCTGACGGCTCCGCTCCAGCTCGGCGTTGAACTCCGCGCCGACCAGGATCGACAGGTTGGTGACCCACAGCCACACCAGGAAGACGACCACCCCGCCCAGGGTCCCGTAGACCTGGTTGTAGGAGGCGAAGAACGCCGTGTAGGCGGCGAAGCCGACGGACGCCACCAGCCAGATCAGCAGCGCGACCGTCCCGCCCGGCGTCAGCCAGCGGAACCCGGACAGCCGCACGTTCGGCGCGGTCGCGTACAGCACCGCGAACATGGTCACGACGATCAGGAGCAGCGCCGGCCACTTCCCGTAGTCCCACGCGGTCACCGCGTCGCGGCCGACCCCGACGCTGTCACCGACGGCGCGGGCCACGGAGCCGGTGGCCACCACGGCCAGGGCGACGGTCGCGGTGAGGAGCACCATCACGAGCGTGACCGTCAGCTGGAGGGGACGGAGCCGCCAGAAGCGCCGCCCCTCCTCGACCTCGTAGATGGCGTTCGACGCCCGCATGAAGGCGCCGACGTAGCCTGAGGCCGACCACAGCGAGGCGAACAGCCCGACGCCGAGCAGCGCCCCCGCGCCCCCCTTGTTCCGGACCACGCTGCGGATCGGCCCCCGGAGGGTGTCGACGGCCGAACGCGGCGCCAGCCGGCCGACGATCCGGAGCAGCGCGTCGGTGGTCTCGGGGTACTTGCCGAAGATGCCCACGAGCGCCACGAGCACGATCAGGGCCGGAAACACGGCCAGGACCGTGTAGTAGGTGAGGGCGGCGGCCCGATCGGTCAGGTGGTCGTCCCGCACCTCCCGGACGCTGCGAACGAGCACCTGCCCCCAGGCCCGCGCCGGCAGGTCGGTCGGCTTCGCCGGGGGCGCGGGCCGCTCGGCACCGACGAGGGACGGCATCGCGCGTTGGTACCCGCCCGGCCGCCGCCCCATGCCAGGCCTGGCGGCCCGGCCCGGGCCGGTCGAACGCCTCAGGTGCCCGGCGTGGCGGTCCGAAACACCAAGGGCACCTGGCCGTTGCTAGTGGGGAAATTGTGACTGAGGACCATCGACCGACGCCGAGGACCCGGCCCGGGCCGCCGGACGCCGCCTCACCGGCCGAGGCCGAGGCACCGGAGGTCGCCGAGGCCCGGTTCCGGGCCCTGGTCCTGCGCTCGTCGGACATCACGACCGTCCTCGAACCGGACGGGCGGTGGCGCTGGTCGAGCCCCGCGGGCACCCGGGTCCTCGGCTACCCCGCCGACTTCCACCCCGAGTGGGGGATCTTCTCCCTCGTGCACCCCGATGACGTCGAGCCGGCGTTCCAGGCCTTCCAGGAGGTGCTGGACGGCGCTCGCGGTCCCGACGACGCGATCGTGCTGCGGGTGGAGGCCGCCGACGGCACCTGGCGTCAGCTCGAGACCGTGGCGTCCAACCTCGTCGACGACGAGGCGGTCCGCGGGGTGGTGTTGAACTCTCGTGACGTCACCGAGCGGATCGAGGTCGAGGACCGGCTGCGAACCAGCGAGCAGCGTTTTCGCGCCGTCGTCCAGCACGCGTCGGACGTCGTCACCGTCGCCGACGCCGACGGCGCCATCGTCTACACGAGCCCCTCGGTGGAGCGGGTGCTCGGGTACGGCCCGGACGAGCTCGTCGGCACCCAGACCCGCGATCTCATCCACCCCGACGATGTCGCGCGTGTCGAGGCGGCGGTCACCGAGCAGTTCCTGTCGGGGGCCCCGGCCGAGCCGATCGAGTATCGGGTTCGGCACTGCGACGGCTCGTGGCGAGTGGTCGAGGGTCGGATCACGAACCTGCTCGACGAGCCGGGGATCCACGGCGTCGTCGGCATGAACCGAGACATCACCGAGCGGATCGAGGCCGAGGCGGCGCTCCGTCTGACCCGTGAGCGGTTCGAGAACCTCGTCGCGCACTCGTCGGACCTCATCTCGATCGCCAACGCCGAGGGCGAGATCATCTACATCAGCCCCTCCGTGAAGCGCCTGCTCGGGTACGAGCCGCACGAGGTCACCGGCCACCAACGTCAGCCGCTCATCGATCCGGAGGACGTCCCCCGGGTCGCGGCGGCGATCATCGACGACCGGGCCCCGGACGCCGAGCCCCGGCTCGTCCGCTACCGGGCCCGGCACCGAGACGGCTCCTGGCGCTTCTTCGAGGGTGTCACCACCAACCTCCTGCACGAGCCGAGCGTGGCGGGATTCGTCACGAACGCCCGAGACGTCACCGAACGCCAGGCGGCCGAGCAGAAGGCCGCCCAGCTCACCGCGGTGCTCGAGCGAAGCAACGAGGTCGTGGTCCTGTCCGACCCGGGCGGCGCGGTCGTCTATGCGAATCGACGGGCCCGCGCGTTCTTCGGCCTCGACGGCCCCGAGAACGTCGCTGACCTCTCCACGATCGAGTCGCGAGAGCGCCTCCGCAGCGAGATCATGCCCTTCGTCCGTCGCCACGGCCTCTGGACCGGAGAGCTCGCCCTTCGGACCAGCCAGAGCACCGAGGTGCCGATGATCGCGACGTTGCAAGCCCACCGTGAGAACGGCGAGATCGTGCTCATCTCCACGATCGCCCACGACATCACGGAGCTGAAGAAGACCCAACACCGGCTGCACCACGAGGCGACCCACGACACGCTGACGGGCTTGCCGAACCGGGCGCTGTTCAACGAGGTCGCCGAGCAGGCCCTCAACCGGGCCAGCCGCGACGACGCGACCACGGCGGTCATGTTCTTGGACCTCGACGGGTTCAAGGCCGTGAACGATTCGCTGGGTCATGACGCCGGTGACCGGCTGCTCGTCGAGGTGGCGCGACGGCTCCGGGTGGCGGTCCGAGCTGGCGACGTGGTCGCCCGGATCGGCGGTGACGAGTTCTGCGTCCTCGCGGAGCGGATCAGCGACGAACGCGAGGCTCGCGACCTGAGCCGCCGACTGCTGGACGCAGTCGGCACCCCGCTCAAGCTGGAAGGCCGCGACGTGCAGATCAGCACCAGCATCGGCCTCGCCCTCGACACGACCGGCGCCGAGATGATCGGCAGCCTCGTCCGCGACGCCGACGTGGCGCTCTATCGCGCCAAGCACAACGGGCGCGGCCGCGTCGAGGTGTTCACACCGTCGCTGCCGCTCGATCCGACGACCGCTGACTCCCCCGCGGCGGCCCGCTGACCGCGTGCCCGGAGGAGGAGTCGAACCTCCACGCCCCAAAGGGCTAGCGGGTTTAAGCCGCCTGCGTCTGCCGTTCCGCCATCCGGGCGCGGGGTGAGGGTAGGCCGGCACCCGGCTCGTCGCCGAGGGCGGCGAGCAGGCCACGCCGGGCGTCGTCGGCTCGCTCGGGGTCCAGCCGGTTGACGCGAACCACGCCCTCCACCATGTCGACGATCACGTCGTCGAACGAGCGGTCGCGCAGCGCCACTGCGATCACCGCCCCGTCCCGGAAGTGGCGCAGCGTGCGGACCGCCCCCGGCACCCTCGGGGGTGACCGGAAGGCGGGCACCGTCAGCCCGGCCGAGCGCGCGGCCGAGCCGAGTCGCCTCGCCACAGCGACGAAGCGCACCGCCGGCCAGCCGTGGCCATCGGATCGGGGTTCTCCGCCCATCGGGACGACGATCGCGCCCGGGTGCGACACGCGCCGGACGGCGGCGCCGCGCGGCGGGGACCGGCGCCGGGCGTCAGCCGCTCACCGCCGACCGGGACCCCGGGAAGCGCCCGAGCCGTCTCCGATCAGGCGGACCGGGCTCGGGGGCCCGAGCCTCGAGCCCCCCGGATCCCCCGCCGGATCAACGACACGCTGGCCGCGACGAGGAGGACCACGAGGGCGTCAGCCAGGTACGAGCCGAGCGTCCCCGAGCTCGGGACGTGCATCTCGCCCGAGAACAGCCACACGCCGATCCCGACCGCGAGGACCAGACAGGCGCCGGCGCCGGCGAACCGCTTACGGACCGCTGATGTCATCACGCCCTCACCGTCCGCCAGCGGCCCGATCCGTTACGCGCCGCCGCGCCGGCGCCCGCCTCGGCGGGAGCACGGGCGGCCAGCCCCAGCCACCGCGGGCCACCATGGCCGCCCACCGAGCCGGGAGGTCGCGATGGCCAGGATCCGATGGGTCGAGGAGGACGAGGCCACCGGACCCCTCGCCGACCTCTACGCCGAGGTGCGGGAGCGGATGCTCGGGCTCGTCCCGGACGTCTTCAAGACGATGAGCCTCCGTCCCGACTTCCTCCGGGCGATGTCGGACGCCTCGATGCTGCACTTCACCGACGGGTCGTTGACGCGGGCCCAGCACGAGCTGATCGCCTCGTACGTGTCGGCCCTCAACCGCTGCCACTACTGACTGTCGACCCACGTCTGGCTCCTGCAGTTGCAGGGCGACGAGTACCACGAGGTCGGGCAGGCGCTCCGCGACGGACGCCTCGACGACCTCCGACTGTCGGACGCCGAGTCGCTGCTCCTCGACTACGTCGCCACGCTGACGAAGCACGCCTACCGAATCACCGACGCGCAGGTCGAGGGCCTGCGACGAGGGGGCTGGACCGACGAGCAGATCGCCGAGGCCACGTACGACGCGGCGCTCTTCAACCTCTTCGTGCGCCTGGCGGACGCGTTCGACATCCACCCGATGCCGATGATGGACCCGGACGGGCCCCCGACGGCGCTGACGGAGCCGCCGGCCTGACTCCTCGACCCGAGCTTCCACGACGCAGCACCGACGAGCTCCAACACGGGCTCAGGGTGCGCCCAGCACCCCGAGGACGACGATCACCACGCCGCCGCCGAACAGGACCGCGCCGGCGGCGAACTGCCAGCTGGCGAGCACCCTCGACGCGCTCGTCGAGGTGGCCTGATCCCGGCCGACGACGAGGGCACCGCCGTCCACCCACGCCGACCAGCCGTTCGAGCAGGCCACGCGGGCCCACCCGTCGTCACGCCGCTCCAGGAGCCGCACCGCCAGACCCGGCGGGAGGATCTCGGTCGGCGCCGACGCCGGATCCGGGTCCCGCCACGCCGACAGCCCCGCGGCGGGGGCCAGATGCGTCGGTGACCACGCCGTCGACGCAACCCCGACGATCGGTTCGGTCAGCGGCGCCGTCGGCGCCGCGTCGGCGGGCGCGGGCGCGCCCAGCCCCGTCAGCACGCCGAGCCGCCGGCCGTCGACCCAGGCCGACCAGCCGTTCGAGCAGGCCACCCGGGCCCACCCGTCGTCACGCCGCTCGAGGAGCTCGACCGCCAGACCCGGGTCCAAGGTCGCGACCGCAGGCTCGCCGGGGTCAGGAACGGCCCACGCCGGGAGGCCCCCGGCGGGGATCACGTGCGTGGGGGCAAAGAACTCCGCCATCCGATCAACGCCGCTCCGAGCCGACCCGCGTCGCTCGACTCCCGGCCATCGCCACCCCCGAACCAAACCGCCGCGAGGAGGCACGGTAGACCCCGGCGCCGCCAACCGCTCGCGGTGCGTCGGAGCCATGCCGCGCCACGCGGGTGACACGGGCCGCGCTGGCGATCGGCCACGGCCACGGCCGCACTCGCCGATCGTGTGCAGCCGCCGCGACACCCGGGCGACGCCGCCGGCCCCGCCGGACGCCCGACGAGCGCTTCGGCCGCCTCGTGGCCCGCGTGTGACCATCCGACGCCATCCCCCCAATCGGCGCTTCGGGTTGCCAGCCAGCCAGCGAGCGGGGTTCACTGGCCCGGTGCGACCTGAGTTCTTCGAGCACCCGGTGGCGGCGAGCGGCACCGTCACGAACGTCCGGCTCGGCGGCGGTGAGCTCGTCCCCGTCCCTCGAGACCCGGATCCTGACGACGACGAGCAGCTCCGCGTCGGCGACGTCGACGACTGGGGTCGCAGCGAGCGCGTGCGGGCGATCGCGCGGCGCATCTACGACCCCATCTACCGGCGATGGTTCCGCGTCGAATGGGAGGGGCTCGAGCACGTCCCCACCGAGGGCGGAGCACTGCTCGTCGGGAACCACGGTGGCGCGATCCCGTCCGACGCCCCGGTGATCATCCACGGGATCGAGACCGAGCTCGGGCGACCGCTCTACGGCCTGGCCGACAACCTGTTCCGAGCCGTGCCGGTCGTCGGGACCCTGTGGTCGCGCACGGGTGGCGTGCCCGCCCATCCCGACAACGCCTACCGGCTGCTCCACGACGAGCAGCAGCTCGCGCTCGTGTTCCCGGAAGGCACGAAGGGCACCGGCAAGCTGGCCCGCGAGCGCTACCAGCTGCGACGCTTCGGGCGGGGCGGGTTCGTCGAGATCGCCATGCGAGCCGGGGTGCCGATCGTGCCGCTCGCCATCGTCGGCAACGAGGAGGCGATGCCGATCGTCTTCAAGAGCGGCCGGCTGGCCAAGCTCTTGAACGTCCCCTACTTCCCGGTGACCGCCAACCAGTTCGTCTTCGGGCCACTGCTGGGGCTCGTCGTCCCGTTCCCGGTGAAGTTCCGGGTCCGGGCCCTGCCGCCGGTCCACTTCGACGCCGCACCGAACCAGGACCGCTACAACCGCAGCCTCGTGATGGACCAGTCGGAACGGATCCGCTCCGACATCCAGGAAGCGGTGTTCGACCTGCTCCGGAGCCGGCGCAGCGTCTGGTTCGGCTGATGCGAATCCTGGTCACCGGTCTCGGGACCTACTTCGGCAGCAGGGTGGCGCAGGTCCTCGAGGGCGAGCCCGGCGTCGAGCTCGTCGTCGGCGTGGACACCCGCGAGCCCGTCCTCCCGCTGGAGCGCACGGAGTTCGTGCGGGCC
>DASZJD010000093.1 GCA_035948415.1 Acidimicrobiia bacterium
CCGTACGGAGCGAGCTTCGCCACCGAGTTGCTCGTGGCGACGCCGATCATCTTCTTCCGCGCCGCAAGGTCCACGAAGTACGCACCGGCGCCGAAGTGGTTGCTGTTCCTCACCGCCGCGAGACCGATCCCGGCCTCGGACGCGGCCTCCATCGCGTGCTGCATCGCGACGTGCCCGACGTAGTGCCCGAAGCCGTTGCCACCGTCGACCGCGAACAGAGCGGGTGCCACCCGTGTGAACGTCGCCTGGCACGGAGACTGGATCAAGCCGCGGCGAAACCGCTCCGCGTAGGCGGTCAGGCGCCAGAGGCCGTGGTTCGGGCGTCCGATCGCGTCGCTCCACACCAGCGCCTCGCCCACGATCCGTGCCTCGCCCGCCGCGGCCCCTTCATTGCGGAGGACGCCCTCGGTGAAGGCAACCAGATCAGCCACCGCGTATCTGCGGCTCACGGCCGGACACCCGGTGTGGTTCGCCGGCCGACGCTCCCGGCGACCTTGCGGGCCGCGCGGTCGAGCTGCCCGCCGATCAGCGACAAGAACGGCGCAGGATCGGAAGCCTGGAAGTACGGGAAGACGACTCGCCGGTGCGACAACGACCGTCGCCAGTCGCCCCAGGTCTCTCGGGTGCTGGCCCGCGCCACGGCGAAGGCTTGGGCGTCGCGGAACGGCCACCAGATCGCGACGTCCTGCTCGGCTCCGCACGTCGGGACCGCGCGCTGTCCGGTCAGGTCGCGATACACGATGATGTCGGAGTTGACGCCGCTCGCGAGCAGCTGCTCCTGCACCGCGGTGAAGCGGGTGTTGCACTCGAGGATCTTGAGCTCCCCGGTGCGCTCGTCTCGCTTGAGCTCGAGGTTGCCGAATCCCGTGTACCGCGTCATGGCGAAGAATCGCTTCCCGAGCGCTTCGACGTCGGGCAGATTCTCCGTGATCTGGTACGTGCCGATGCCCTCGTTCATGGGCCGACGGCGCAGACACCGCTTGGTGAAGTGAAGCAGCTCGTTCCCGTCTTCGTCCCGGTAGGTGTAGTAGCTGACGTGGTTGCGATCCGGGCCCGGAACGAGCTCGCAGAGCATGAAGGGCATGCCCTCGGCCGCGAGCGCGTCGCGGTGTCGGAGCAGCGACTCGCGGGTGGCGGCGACCCGGAACTTATGACCGAACCTCGCGTGGTGTCGATGCGTGTCGAGTGGCTTCAGAATCAGTGGATACTCGGCCGCCGCGACGGTGCCCTCCCAGTCGTCGGCGCCGTCCACGAGCCAATAGCGCGGCGTCGGCAGGCCGGCGTCGTGCGCGAGCTCGAGTGTGCGCGCCTTGTCGAGGAGCAGGAGCCGCAGCTCCGGGTCGTTTCGCTCGAGGATGTAGCCGGCCTCCCCGAGCGCACCGTGGTTCTGTGCGACGAATTCGACGGCGTCGTCCCCGCAGGCGAAGATCACCGCTCCGGGGAGGAGGCGGTCCGCCGTCAAGAGCCGGTCGCGGTAGTAGCGGTGCGCGTCGACGGCGTCCGGGATGCGCTCCGGGCTCCGGCAATAGCGTGACCGCAGCTCCGCCCTGGCCCGCATGATGGCGCCCACCCGGATGCCGAGGCGACCAAAGCTGCGCATGAGGGACAGCGCGTTGGCCGCGCCCCCGAGCAGCAGGACCGGCGTGGTCGTGTCGAGCCCGGGATCGCGGTGCTGGGGCCGCATCGTCATGGTGACCGCTCCACCCTCAGCAGCGCCGCGCCGGCCGAATGCCGGACGCGCCCCGACCGAAGGTTCCCGGGCCTGGTGGCTGACCCATCCTCATGGGCGGAACGCCGGTGTGCGCCTGATCGGGTCCCCGTCGCGGGGCCTGCGAGGGGCCACACGGCGGAACGGCGTCGACGTCCGGGTCGCCAGTCAGGACCCGACGAGGTCATCGGAGTCGTCGGGGACGAAGGGGCCCTCGCGGATACCGGTGTTGTAGTGATCGCCGAACTCCCAGGTCAGCTCTCTCCCGTTGACCACATTGATCCACTTTCGTAACAGGAGTCGCTTCTCGTGGGGCTCCTCACCGTCCTCAAAGCTGGTGCGATTGTGAAAGACGGTGTGGTTGCAGAGGAGAAGGAGGTCGCCCGGCCCCAGCTCGATGTCGACGCCGAATCGCGGCTCCATCGACAGCTCGGCGACCGTGTTCACCGCGAGCTTCTCGTCGTCACCCAGCGAAGGCGCCCCGGGAACCTGCTCGGAGGTCAGGATCGCCTTCTGGTTGAACCGACAGCTGAGCCTCCCTCGATGGTACGAGTACACCGGCACGCGGTGAGAGGTGACGTCGTGATACGGGCCAGGAGGGCCGTTGCCGCGGATGTTGTAGTGGACGCCGGCGTACAGGGACTCGAGCAGCTCCGGATGATGACGGAGGATCTCGTTGTAGACCCCGAGTGAGCTCGAGATGGTGTTCACCCCTCCGCTCTTGGCGGGGTGAATGCACAGGAGCGCCACGACGTCGCCGGAATCGCAGTGCGGTGTGAGTTGTGCGTTCGTCGTGTAGCCGCGCACGGAGATCTGGTCGTAGCTGAGCCCGCGGTCGGCGACATGGTCGGTGAGGGTTCCCTTGGTGTCCTGCACGATGGAGGTCCCGAGGTGCGCCGCGAGGACCTCGTACAGCAGCTCGCACGAGTCGAGGTCGCGTCCTTCGACGGGGACGCCACGCACCAGCGCCATTCCCCGCCCGTGTTCGAGCTGCTCGAGGACCGCCCGAATCAGATCCTCGGCCGAGGGAAGGGGAACGTCGGCGCTCGAGAGGTCCTGGAGTCGACGACCCGAGCTCCCGGCGGCGCTGACGGCCTGCTCCAGTTCGGCCCGCATCGTGGTGTCCACGTCGAAGACCCATGACGGGTCCTCGCACACCTCGTCACGTGTCCACGCCGAGCCGTCCGTAACCGGCTCGAGAAGCTTCGACGTGTCCACCGCCATGCCGCTGATCTCCCGACGGTCGGTCCCGGTCCAGTGCCGCGCCCGGCAACCGCTCCGACGACGCGGACTAGCCTCACCCTCTCGAATGCCCCGCTTAAAGATAGCAGGCACCAAGTTCTTCCCCGACGAGCGACGGAAAACCCGCGTCGCCACCCGACCGCGGCCGCGCGTCCGGCCTCACCGGGTCGCGCTGTCGAGCGGCTCGACGGTCGCTGGTGCGTCCCGCGCCCCTCATCGACGGGTCGGTCGTGCGCCCCGGGGCCCGGGTTCCCGCGTTCTCCGAGGCGCGGCGTGAAGGACGCCGGTCGCCGTCCGGAAGCCGACCTCTCACTGCCGACGAGACTGCTCGCCCGCGCCGGTCCCCGACGGCCTGGTGTCGCATCCGCCGTTCGCCTGAACGCGGTTCGAGCCCGGGGCGTGCGATCGACCCTTCGTCAACGGGCGTTCTTTCGTGACGCCGTCCCCCGGCTGGAAGAGGCGCGCAGGATCACGTACCGGCGCATCTGGACCGATGCGGCAGGCCGCGTCGGCGCCGGGCTGGTGGATCTCGGCGACGACTTCCTGCTCATTCACAAGAACGGCCGCGAGACCGTCGTTCGCCAAAATCGAGTCACCCTCAACGACGCCGTCGGGATGGAGCTCTCCCGGGACAAGGTGCTGGTGAACCGCCTCTTGAGCGAGGCGGGCCTTCGCGTCCCCCGGCGTACTGAGGTCGACGCGTCCGATCCGGCGCTCGCCCTCCCGTTCTTCTCGGAGGCGAAGCCCTGCGTCGTGAAGCCCGCATCCGGCACCGCGGGAGGCGGCGGCGTGACCGGTGGCGTTCAGACAGACGATGACCTGTGGCGCGTGTGCATGGATCTCAGCCGTTGGATCGATAAGGTCGTCGTGGAGGAGACGGTGGCGGGCACCGAATATCGCCTGACGTTCCTCGACGGCGAGCTCCTCGATGCGGTCGAGCGACGCCCACCATCGGTCGTTGGTGACGGGATCTCGACCGTGGGCGAACTCGTGCAGCTGGAGAACCGTCGCCGCATCGACTCGAGCCAACACGACGAGCTCCGCGTCTTGCGGATCGACTTCGACATGATGCTCACACTCAAGCACGCGGGCCTGTCACTGCAGACCGTGCCGGGTCCCGGGCGCCGAATTCAAGTGAAGACGGCGGTGAGCGAGAATGCCCGAGCCGAGAACTCCACCGTCTCCAACCTGTCAGCGGGGTTGATTCGAGATGCCGCGCGTGCAACGAGACTCGCGCACGTCCGTCTCGCCGGCGTCGACCTTGTCGCGAGCGAAACCAGTGACTCGCTCCAGGGCGACGACGGTGCGATTCTCGAAGTCAACAGTCCGACCGGATTGCACTATCACTACTTGGTCGCTGACGCCGAGGCAGCCACGCCGATTGCGGTTCCGATCCTCGAGCGTCTCCTCGAGCCGTAGGTTCGGCGCTCCGTCGGTGCGGCCGACGGAATACGGGCGGCCCCGACCCGATCCTCGCTGGTCGGCGCCTTCTGTCCGCTCACGCTCCGTCGGCCGCTGAGCGGCGCTTGGCGACCGCACCCGTGGCAACGGGCTTGAACGCGCGCGGTCCCCGTTCTGGGTACAGCACATAGCGCCGCAACCGGTACGGGCACGTGGAGGCCGAGTTCCATCCCGGGATCGTCGTCACGCCGCAGCGGTAACCCGCCTCGCGCGCCGCCTCCTCCGTGACCGCGTCGAAGTCATCGGCGCTCCCGTTGGGATAGGCGAGAAGGTCAATCGGGATGCCCAGCTCGGTCTCGAGCTCTCGACGGGCTTCCGTGAGGTTGGCGCGTTGACCCTCGGGCGCCTCATTGGCCAGGATGGCGTGGTCGCGGCTGTGCGAGCCGATGGCGACGCCCTCCCCGACGAGCTGTCGCGCACCCTCCCAGTCGAGGAACAGCTGGCCCATGTCGATGGAGCCCTCGGGCTCCAGGGCCTCGATGATCTCGGCCACCGCCGCGTCGCGGCTCGGTCGGTCCAGACGCTTGAGCCGGCTCGACAACCGGTCGTACGCGATTCGCCCGTCGGTCCCGACCAGGGACCAGGCGTCGTCGCCCCACTGGAGCGACGACTGCCTCGTCGACCCGAACGCGTACGCCAGCGCTTCCCACCACGGGGCGGTCAGCCCCGAAAGGACGCCGGGGACAAGGAAGAAGGTCGCTGGCAGCTCCAGCTCGCGGAGCAGCGGCGCCGCCATCGTCAGGTTGTCCCGATACCCGTCGTCGAAGGTCAACGCGATCGACCGCGGCGGCAACGTCCGACCGTCGGCGATCGTGGCGAGCGCCTGTCCCAGGTCGACGACGTTGCCCAGGCGTCGAACCCAGCGGAGCTGGGCCGCGAGCCCGCGGAGGCCCCGACCAGGCTCGGAGGGGAAGCACCACGTGCCCTCGACGTTGTGCCAACCGAGGATGAGTAGGTCGCGCCTCATCACACCCAACACTAGGCATCGAGACCGTCGTCCGGCCGCGCACGTTCACGAGCGCCCGGCGGCGTGTTCACCCTCATCGTCGACGCGGCTCGCGTCGCGAGTGTCACCAGCTGGCCACCGCCACCGACCGGTCTGAGCCGGACGAACGTCGCCGGAACCATCGCGGCCGTCCCGCCCGTGGAGGTCGCGCCCCGTGCCGCTCCGGGTCGATCGACCGAAAAGGCCTCAACCCACCTTGGCCGACTGCCGATCCCGTAGCCGACTCTGCGGAGGAGGACGCGATGCGTGGTCGGCTGGTCATGGCGGGGGCCGCGATCGTCTTGGGCGTGGGCTGTTCACAGCCGGTGTTCTCACCGTCGTCGCCGCCGGCGAACCCGCCGGCGCCACAGGCGCCGACGCAAGCGGCGGGCACGCCGTTCAGTTCGACCAGCTTCTGGTACCGAGCGCTCGGCGCATCTCCGGCGCCTGACCCGAACTCCCCTGCGCTGGTGGCGAACTTCAACGCGGCCGCGGCCAACGGGGTCGGCATCAACAACGATTCGTACAGCATCCCGATCTACACGGTTCC